>CALKYB010000235.1 GCA_938003565.1 uncultured bacterium | reverse complement strand
GTAAACCATATTCCGGTATTTGTTACGGAGTGGGGAACACAGCATGCCTCTGGCGGAGGTCAGAACAACTTCTGGAGAGCCCAGGAGTATGTGGATGTTATGAAGAGTAAAAAAATTAGCTGGACTATGTGGAACTTCTCTGACACTTCGGAAGCAAGCGCTGTTTGGGAGAGTTCTTCTTTTTGCAGTAGAGACTCTGGATGGACTAATACCAATAATCTTAGTGAGACAGGTCGTTTTATTAAGAAAGTATTCGATTCAAACTAGCTCTTGAAGCTTGGTTTATACTGAAACCTGAGTCTGAGAGGTCAATATTTAACCGAAATTTATAGTGGTTTCAGTATATTCATAGCCCAACGGGGGAGAGATCCCCTCAAAAATACTTATATTTTTTAAGACATTATTCCCCTTTTTCCGATTTCTCAGAGGGAGGTTTGGCAGTTCTGTTTCCAACAAGTTACTTAGAGGCTTTCTCTGCCGTTCCCGCTTGATTTACTCTAAATTCCGCTGATTTTTTCAAATAGTTGGCGGATCTAAGAATACCCTCCTTAAACCACTGTAATTCCATACGCTGTCTGTTTCTAGAAGGTTTTACTAGGGATTATTAGGTCGAATTGGTCTTGATTTAGACTGATTTGATCCTGAAATTTCTTCTCCTCACCTCAAGTAGACTGGTATTTTGGTCGATGTTATTTATAGTGGATTTCTTTAATCCCGGCGGGGTTAACATCATAGAATAGTTGGAAAATACTTGTTGAGCAATTTATTAAAAGGCCTTTTTAGGGTTGGTCGAACCCCCTCACTTCTCATCGCAGCCTTTAGCGTTCTTGTTTTACTATCCGATCCTGCCTCCGGACAGGTAGTTTGCAACGAAAATGGGCAAACTACTCCAAATGGTCTTGGAAACTTCTTTATTATGAATGCCGATGGGGTGTTTGATCCCATGGATATCTTTTACGAACTGCCGCCGGGAAGTACGTTTGATGTGGGTGTTTTGGGCCGAACTCCTGCCGAAGCAGCTCAAAGACAGCAGGACGCTTACAGTTTTTTTCTGAATAAGTATGGTATTGAATTTAATGGTGGGGTTGTTAATCCAGATGGGACTGTCCTTTCCACAGACGGAGGTGCGATTCTCTTTCATACCGCGGTCGACTCGCGTTGGAACCAGAGAGTAATATACTCAGGTGGAGATGTAGTGCCCCTTGATGGATGGGTGGTTGAGGAGGCTAGGTATGCTGCTTCGGTAGTTAGCCCGGGTTACGTACTGACCGGGACCTGGGGAGGAGCTGGGGGTGAGCCAGTTCCTTACGGTACTACCATGGCGGATGGAGAGTGGGTCTTTAGAAAAGTCGTACCCTGTTTCAATTCATCAGATGGATCAGCTGCAGCTGATGACGAATCAATAATTCACCTCCGTTATCAAACTGATTACCCTTTTGTACCTGACTTTTTGAATAGAGCCGCTGTGGAATACGATATTACTCCAATCTCTGGAGTTTCCAGTACGAGGGGTGTAGCGATTGGACGCATAGAACTTAACCACTTAGCTGGGGACCTGATTCAAGCTATTGTTAAAATAGGAATTAGGTTGTGGTGATAGATATATTTATAAATAGTCAGAAGAGCATGCGGCCAGCGAACCAAGATTTTAGTTGGTCTGGCTTCTTAGTTGCTCAGATTTTAATAGTTATATTTGGTTTTACTACATCTTTAAGTGCTCAAACTACCAAGCTTTACCACGGAGAATATCCAGGTAACAGGCTCTTTAATAGCGATTTGGATGCTTCGAATCTCACGACGCTTAGTAGTTCTGGAAGTGGGGTTATTGATGTGGAGGTGGATAAAAGTGGTGCCTATACCTACTGGACAGCTTTTACAGATAATGAAATTTACCGATCTAGGTTGGATGGAAGTTCAGCAGTAGTTTTACATAATACCACTGGGAATCCATACGGACTTGATATTGATTTGGCTGACGAAAGAATTTTTGTTGGACACTGGAGCAGTCGGGAACTTCGCTGTGGAAATTTGGATGGAACAGGCAGTCTGACAACGTTGCTTACAGCGCCCGGGGGGATAACCGACGTCGAGTACAACCCATCAACAAACTTTGTTTACTACGGAGTAATCGGTAGTGGGATTTGGAGAGTTGAAATGGATGCGGGTTGTGTTCTTGCCAATGCCCCGGCGCAGATTGTTGTTGATAATACGGGACGACCTTATGGCTTAGCGTTAGATATTGCTGGGAATCAAATGTGGTGGACTAACTCTACGCTAGATAGAATTAGTACGTCGGATCTTGATGGGGGTGCACTTAACCTGAACTTTTGTAATTTCGGTGGTTGGTTGACTGGAATTGACCATTTGAATGGAACTCTTTACTTCAGTGATTATCAAAATGATAACTCATATTCGATGCCAGACAATAGTTGTGCTCCTATAGCGCTTGGCAACACTGCCCCAAACAGGCCTTGGGCTGTGGCCGCTGTAGAATTTAATCCAGATTTAGAAGTTGAAAAAACAACTAACGGTTTAGATTCAGATCTTCCGCCAGGAGATGTAATTTTAGTCGGTGATTCTGTGACCTGGGAGTACTCCGTTAGCAATACGGGGGATACTGCACTGCTTACATCTAGTTTGCTTGATAGTGACTTGGGCACTATTTCAAACTTGATCTCAGGGGATTTAGACTCAGATGGTGAGTTAGACGCGGGCGAAGTCTGGGTCTATGAGGCGAGTGGTTCTGCTTTCGCTGGTCAGTATGTTAATACAGGAACATTCTCGGGTTCTTCCCCGTTGAATTCCACAGAGAACGTTCAGGCAAGTAATTCTGACGATTCGCACTATTTTGGCAACAGTGGTCCTATTCTTTTATCTTTTACATCTTCTACTTCTGACTCAACATATGGACCAGGTTCGAGTATTAATATTGTTGCGAACTACGGTGAAGCTCTTGCAGCTGGAAGTAGCATAGAGGTTACTTTGAGTAATGGAGTGAGCCTTATACTTACTAGCATATCTGGATCTACTATTTCCGGTCAGTATACAGTTGGCACTACCGGGAGTGGAGAGGATAGCTTAGATTTGACGGTTAGCTCTATTGATAGTGAGAATGCCATTAGCTTGGCAACCGCTGCGGTAACAACAACATCCTCATTGCCATCAGCGCCAAATAATATAGCCGACAGCTCTGACATTGTTGTGGATGTGACCGCGCCACTTATCGCTGAAGTCACCCCGGTTCCAACACCAGGAAACAACGTTAATCCCCCTTATGTGTTTTCGAGTGATGAACCAGGAGTTAGTAGCTTTTCTGGGGGCTGCGATACGAGCAATAATGCCGTTGTTACTGGTAGTAATTCCAAAAATTTGGGTTCGGATGGAGCTGGCGGTGCTCTGGGTAGTGGGGTGTTTGGATCGTGTAGCTTGGTGGTGACAGACCTCTACGGCAACATATCACTGCCTTTGGCAATATCAAGTTTTGAGATCGATGCAATAGAGCCCGAGCTTTTATCATTTTCTTCAACTAGCAGTGATGGGAAATATGGACCTGGTTTCACCGTGTCTATCGTCGCTACATATGATTCTGCTTTAGGGGCAGGATCTACTCTGACATTAGTTCTTAGCAATGGTGCTTCGGTGACCTTAGCTAGTGTGAGTGGTGATACTGTTTCAGGAGTTTACACAGTTGGCTCCACAGGATCTGGAGAGGATAGCCTTGATCTTAGTGTTGGCTCTATCTCTTCTGAGAATGTACTTGATTCGCTAGGAAATGTTCAGTCGGGATCTACTATTCCAGCTTCACCAGATAACTTAGGGGATAGTTTTGATATAGTCATAGATACTACCGCTCCGGTGTTGTCTGAAATAACGGCAGTCTTGACGCCGAGGGCTCTTCAAAATCCGATATGGGAGTACTCTAGTAGTGAAGCGGGTACGGCGAGTTTTGTTGGAGCCTGTAACTCTATTACTACAAATGCTGCGGTTGGTAGCAATTCAATAGTTTTGGATAGTGATGGCCTGGGCGGGCCTCTTCCAGTTGGGACTTATAGCACTTGTCAAATTTCCATAACTGATGCTTGTGGTAATTTATCTGCCCCGCTCTCTTTGACTACTTTTGTTATCATAAATATGACTCCGGGCGGAGTTTCTCAGGGTCTTGAGCTCTGGTTTAAAGCTGATTCTCAGGTCTGGAATGACTCTGGTTCAGTTTTGGCTGGCGATGGAGATGATGTCCATCTCTGGACTGATCAAAGTGCAAATAATTATGATGCACTTCAGGTCGATGTCACTATGCAGCCTAATCTTCAAGTAGCCACTACAACTACAAACAACTTTAACCCAACACTTAGTTTTAATGGTAGCAGCGATCGCATGCCGATTTTGGATAAGTTTTATGATAGTTCTTCCAGTTTGGATCAGGTCGGAATTTATGTTGCATACAAAACCGATTTGAGTGGAAGCTGGGCTTTTATCGATTTTGATCGATCGGAATGGTACAACGTCAATGCTGCTGGTGTAAATCTGAGTTTGAATTATCGGGGACTCACAGATATCCGTGATAACTCTATTAATACAAATGCTAGTGATGGATTTCCTCATATCGCTGGTTTTATTTATGATAACACTTTGGCTGATGAGACGATCATGCGTTTTGATGGTGCTGAGGTTTATGCGGCAGACAGGGAGCCTCTGGGTGTGGCCTTAGAGGACAACACTACGCGATTTGGTTATATTGGTGATGGATCAGAAGCCTCTAGTTTTAACTCTGCCGCGAACAACGTTTACTATGAAGGAGATATTTCTGAAGTAATTGTTTACGATAATAATTCCTTTAGTGCCTCTGATCGACGTCGAATAGAAAGTTACCTTGCCCTAAAATACGGAGTTACTCTAGACGGTAGTCAAGGGTTCTATGAAGACAGTGGAACTGCTAGTGTTTTCGCTTTAGATGATGGTGGAAATGGGGGAGCCGCTGGGGACCAAATAGCTGATTGGCAAGATGTAGCAGGGCTGGGATTTGATAGTATTAGTAGTTTGGATCAAAGAGTTTCCAAGTCAGTAAATCCGACTTCTATGCTGACAGGGGCTACGGATAGTGACTTTATTTCTCCAAATAGTTCGACCAGAACATCTATAGCAGATGGCTCCTATTTAGTCTGGGGGCACGATGGAGGCTCTACTTCAACTGCTCAGACTAGTGATATCGATCTTGTAGTTTATAGCTCGAGAATTGAGAGAGAATGGAAATTTGAGAATACTTCTTTCTCTAGCAGTGTAAATCTTAAAATAGATGGTCTTCCAGCTTTGTCGCCAGGAAAATCTTACTACTTGATATCCGATTCTGACGGGGATTTTACCAGCGGTTCAGTGGTTCTCGCAAGTAGTATGAATGGCGTATTTAATGGAGTTAGTGTCCCTAGTGGCGTTAACTACCTTACAGTTGCTTTTCACTATGACGATGTTTCTCTAGAGCTAAATACCAGCGTTGGAGGAGACTTAGAGGCTCTGGGTGGGAATATTCCTCTTCTTTTGGTTGATGGGACTATTTCTGGAAACCTTACAGTTAGTTTTAGTGTTAGTTCCTCTCTTGCGGTTGAGGGTTCGGACTATCAAATTGGAACTACTGTGATTCCTTCGGGAGTCTATGATGGAACCATTGGTACAGCTGTGCCACTCGACTTAACAATTCTTAATGATGGAACCGTCGAGTTGGATGAAATCCTTGAGATTACATTGGACACTCCAATCAATCCGGCTGTGCAGATAGTTGATGTAGATAGCGATTCGGTAGTCCGCGATAGTCATGACTATACCATTGAAGATGATGATTACGGTCCTGGAGGAGTTGGGGATCAGGTTCTTTTTTGGTACCGGGCCGATCGAGATACTAGTACAATCGTTGATGGAACAGGAGTGAGTTTGTGGGAGGATCAGCTATCACCTCTAGTGGACGCGTCTCAAGCTTCAACTGGATTGCAGC
>CALKYB010000234.1 GCA_938003565.1 uncultured bacterium | reverse complement strand
TTTTTACGAGGTCCGCTGCCTGACGCACAGTTTCAACTGATTTGTGTTCAACACTGCCGAAGTTGGAGTAGGAAAGCATAGCAATGCGAGGTTTGATGTCCATGCTCTTTGCAAAGTCAGCTGCTGAAATTGCAATGCTAGCAAGTTTTTTGCTGTCCATTTCCGTATTAAGCGCTGTATCGGCAAAAAAGAATAGTCTGTCTTTTACTGAAACGACATACAGTCCTGAAGCAGTTTTAACTTCATTCTTTAAGCCAATTAACTTAAATATGGGTCTAACCATTTTTGGAAAAAAGCGACCAACTCCACAAATCATGCCGTCTACGTCCCCTTTTCGGAGCATCATACATGAAAAAATATTGTCTTGGGAGCAAATTTCCCTAATTTGCTGCTCATCTAAATTTTCAGATTGCAAAGATGCATACTCATCTACATACCCTGCCAATCGATCATCGCTACTGGGATCTACAATTTCAATACCGTCTAGGTTAATTTCAATTTTGCTAGCGGCAGCATTGATTTCGTCAGGGTTCCCGACGAGGATAGGTTCAGCAATAGACTCGCTACGAGCAAGTCGAGCAGCTCGAATCACGGATTCTTCTGCTCCTTCGGCGTATACAACTCGCTTGCTTTGAGATTTTCTTGCTACAGAGTGAAAGTGTTGGAGGATTTCTCTGCCGCTGTTTTCTTTGCCTCGCAACTTCCTGGTGTATTCTTCTATGTCAATTTGCTTTCTCGCAACTCCAGTTTCTATTGCGGCTTTAGCAACTGCTGGAGAAACGTAATAGAGAACTCTTGGATCAAATGGTTTAGGGATTAAATAGTCTCGTCCAAAAGAAAACTCCGTATTGCCATATGCTCTAGATACATTTTTAGGAACTGGCTCTTTTGCTAGACGGGCCAAACCTGCAACAGCAGCAAGCTTCATTTCGTCGTTAATCTTCGACGCTCGAACATCTAAGGCACCGCGAAATATGAAAGGAAATCCTAAGACATTGTTGACCTGGTTAGGGAAATCGCTTCGTCCAGTAGCCATGATCACGTCACTTCTAGTTTCGACTGCCAGATCGTAATCGATTTCAGGGTCCGGGTTAGACATTGCAAAAACGATAGGGTCTCTCGCCATCTCTTTAAGCATTTCGGGTTTTAAAATTCCCGCGGCAGACAAGCCGATGAATACATCAGCATTCTCAAGGGCTTCGGAGAGAGTTCGGGCTTCTGTTTGAACTGCGTAAGCCTCCTTAAACTCATTCATCCCTTCTTTTCTGCCAGTGTAGACAACTCCCTTGGAGTCACAAAGAATTAGATTTTCTTTGGGCAGTCCCATTAAACCTAAAAGCTGACAACTAGCTAAGGCCGACGCTCCTGCGCCACTAACAACCAACTTGATGTCTTTTAGGTCCTTTTTAACTATTTCTAAAGCGTTTTGGAGTGCGGCGGCAGCAATGATTGCTGTTCCATGTTGATCATCGTGAAAAACAGGAATATCTAGTTCTTCAATTAGTTTTTTCTCAATATGGAAACACTCTGGGGCTTTGATGTCCTCGAGATTAATACCACCAAAAGTTGGAGCCAAGGCTTTAACCGTGGAAATGAAGTGGTCCATTTCAGTACAGTCCAACTCAAGGTCGAATACATCAATATCAGCAAAGGCTTTAAATAGTACTCCTTTGCCTTCCATGACTGGCTTGGAAGCGTGGGGTCCAATGTTTCCAAGACCCAGCACAGCAGTTCCGTTTGAGATTACACCAACAAGGTTTCCTTTTGAGGTGTAGTTGTAAACGTCTTCATCGTTTGCAGCGATTTCCAAACAAGGGGCAGCTACTCCAGGGCTATAGGCCAAAGAGAGATCTGAGGCAGTTTCACAGGGTTTAGTTGATTGAAGAGCGATTTTACCTGGCTTGGGGTATTTGTGGTAGGCCAGGGCTCGCTTGTTAAGATCCTCAGCTGAAGCTTCGCGCAATGATAAATCAACAGTCTTAATTTCCTTTTTCTCTTTGGTAGGTTGGTGTGCCCCGCCGTTTGATAAGGTGCTGTTATTTTCTGTCTTGTTCTCTCCCATTACTCCCATCCCTTCGATGTTGAATCTCAGCTTTCCCTAATCGATCAAGAAATCAACCAAAGGAAATTTTCTAGCTCCTATAGAGTCTACCTGGCAATTCCCAGGGCCCCGTAACTCATAAAGCTGAGCAGATACTGTTTCTGACTATTTCCTGAAATTATTGAGGCTCCATACCAAAAGGGTTCGAAAGCAAGGGCCTGCAGGGCAATCGCGTTCGGCTAGGGCGTCAGCATTTCGGGAATTCAAGAGTGAAAGTATAGCTGAATACACTCTAAAACACTAGTCAACTCGGAATTATAAAAGGCTTTGGAGGAAGTGTTGCCGCGAAACTTTGGTCTTTAATAAGTTTAAACATCTGAAATAATGAAACTTATTAAAATGAAGTCTTTTTTTGTTTTTTATTAAATAATAGATTATTTTAGTGAGATTTAGCTGTTTGAGTGGGGTGCAGTTGCCGTAAAAGTCGGATTTGCCGGGTGAAAATTTATACCCATGGAGTCGAAAAGGAGAAAGGAATGAACTACTGGTTGGTGAAAAGTGAACCATACGTGTTCTCGATAGAAGATTTAGCGCGTGACAAGGTTACCCATTGGGATGGTGTGCGGAACTATCAAGCGCGGAATTTTCTTCGTGAGATGAAAAAGGGGGATGCAGTTCTTTACTATCATTCCAATGAGGATCCAATTGGTGTCGCTGGGGTTGCGACAGTATATAGGGAGGCCTACGCCGATCCTAGTCAGTTCGATAAGAAGAATAAGTACTATGATGAAAAAGCTACAAAGGAAAAGCCGCGATGGTTTTGTCCTGACTTAAAGTTTAAAAAAGCTTTTAAGGCTGTAGTTCCCTTGTCGAAGTTAAGAGAGACCAAAGGGTTAGAAGATATGCTGTTGTTGCGAAAGGGTAGTCGACTTAGTGTTCAGCCAGTTGTTAAAAAGCATTTTGATAAGATTTTGAAGATGGCTGAGTCTTAATTTTGTAATCGATTTTATTGTTGTATTTTTAAGTTGATGAATTTCCCTCTTTTTGCTCGATATTTTAATAGAGACGTCCGGTCTGTTTACCGGAGCCTGCGAGCTGCTAAAAGGTTTGATCCTCAGACTCACCTACAGTTAGCCTTCGATTGGATTTCTGCTGCTCAAGACTCCTCTGCTGATTCCGGTGTGGCTAGAAGTTATCATTTAACTTACGACAAATTTTTTGGCTTTGTAGGTTGGTGTCCTTCTTATCCGGAAACCAGCGGCTATATTATTCCTAGTCTTTATAATTTTTCTCGACTTTCACAGGATCTACAGTGGGCGGAGCGAGCAAGGAGGATTGCGGATTGGCAAATCGACATTCAGCTGGACTCTGGTGCAGTTATGTCTGGCTATGTAGGTCAGAATGATAATGTTGTTTTGCCAGCAGTTTTCAATACTGGTCAGGTGATATTTGGTTGGCTGCGCGCGGCTCAAGAAACTGGTGATGAACGTTTCTTGGATGCGGCAAGGCGAGCTGGTGAATTTTTATTAAGCAATCAATCGCCTAAAACAGGAACTTGGGAGAAGGGGCTGTCTCCCTACCTCACCAAAAGTCATTCCCATCGAACCTATAACGTTCGAACAGCCTGGGCTCTTCATGCTTTAGGTAAGCAGCTTGACCGAAACGATTTTGTCGACGGGGCGCTTACTAATGCTAATTTTATAGTTTCCTCGCAAGCCGAAAATGGCTGGCTGGACTCCAATTGTTTGTTGGACGCTAATATTCCATTGCTCCACACTATAGCCTATTCGGCTAGAGGTCTTCTTGAAATTGGACTTGCTGAGCAAGATAGTTTGATTATAGATGCATCAAGGAAAATTGCCGATGGTGTTATCGCTAGCCTTGGAGAGGATGGTTTTCTTGCGGGAAGATTCGATAGAGATTGGCAACCAGCTGTAGATTGGACATGTCCCACCGCTTCTGCTCAGTTGGGTATTGTGCTTGGTAAGCTTGGACATTCTCAAAATGAGCCTGATTATCTTTTGCAAATGCGAGGTATACTTAATTCTCTTCTTCCACTTCAGATTAGTGATACCGGAAAATCTTATCTTGACGGTGGCTTGTTCGGATCAGTCCCGATTGAAAATAGATATGGTCGTTATCAACTTTTGAATTGGGCGGCCAAATTCTTTGCTGACTTAATCATGCTTGATTCTGTGCTTGCAGGGGATACGGATGTGATTTCTGTTGTTGATATTTGTTGAAAAATTTAGGTCAATTTTAAATGATGGGAAGGTAGAAGTTTAGAACCTTTTAATTGTTATTGGAGATTGTCACTGCTGGGGGCGATGGTCGGCTCAAAGGTTACTGAGGGTAGTGATCTGTTAATTATCTCTAAGTATAGCTTCATTGACCAGGCTGATGGAAAACACAAGCAACAAGCGGCTAAACTAAAGCCGTCAATTTTAAGCAGTTTGCTAGAAAGCTCGAGTGATAGATTTTCATTTTCCAGAGAAAACTGAAAGAAGCGGTCTAGTTTGCCGGTTTCGCTTGCTAGAAGCACCAAACTTTGGCTGGCATTTTGAGGAGATATTTGATAGAGCATTTTCGGCTCGTAATCTTCACAGATTTTAGTCAATTCTTCAGTTGCTTCCGGGGTTAAGGAGCTATGCAGAATAGCGTTGCCTGCCGGATTTAAGCTAAACTCCATTGCCAGCAGAGATGCTCGCACTTTTTCTGAGCTGGTAAATTCTATTTTGCAACTGTATAGACAGGGTTTTGCGGTCCAAAGGAAAAAAGTATTTTCTTCTATCAAAATAAAAACCTCTTTCGAGTTCAAAGTACAAGGCATTTGTTACCTAGAACTTCGAACCCTAAAATTCCTTTTTTCTACCTACCCGTATTCAGGTCTACTAGTATCACTAGACAATAAAGATTTCTATTCCGGTAGAAAATTTGTATCAGACTTAGCAGTCAATTGATACGAATGAGACCAAGCATACCTTTCTGAGCGGGTCGGGAGTATTTGCTTAGTTTTCCAATAGGTTTAAAGCCAAGTTCGGCGGCCATTTTTAAAGAGCTCTGGTTGCAATAGCCTCGCCAGGCGATGATTTCATTGAAGTTTTGCTTGGAATAGTAACCTTGTATCAGAGAAGTGGCAGCCTTGGCCAAACCTTCTCTTCTAAACTTTTCGAATGTGTAAACCCGTAGTCTTATGATTGCGTTTCGATTATGGGCTAATTGCCAAACTTGAGTCGGAACTAGCTCCTTTGGTAAAGGTGTTGAGGGAGTCGGTTTAATAAAATAATGAAAGTGAACTACATGAGTAGCATCTTTTTTAGTGAATAGCTGCACCTCAATCTCTGGGTAAAGCTTTAGGATCTGCTGATGTCTTTTTTTTTCTTCTTGGCTGTCCGGCCAAGTTTCAAAAAGAGCTTTCATGTCGCTCTGGCTAGCGATTTTGTGTGAGAGTTTTTCTAGAAGTTTAGTTGCGGTGTGCGAGGTTACTGACTCTTGAGATAGGCTGAGAGCCCCCAATTCGAAGTGCTCAACCTTAATGAGCTTGCTTGTGCAGGTTAGGGCTATTTCCCTCCATTTGCCCGATCTGGCTAGTGATATAAGGGTTTTTAATTTTCTCATTGCTTAGCTACCTCTCGTAATCAGATTAGAGAAGTAACCGAGGCAGTGTTGGAAAAACTTATCATTCTTCAATATTAGGTTTGTACATTTCTGTTGCTTAGCTCCAAAAGAGTTTTTAAATTGGAAAAGCCCATGTTCTGGATCCGCCTCATTTTCAGCCGAAGCAGCGACACCACCAATATTAAAAGTTGTTGCCCCCCTCTGCTTAGCAAACTCTATGCATTTTGAAATTAAGAAAACTGGCGAATTGAGTTTGAAACCCTCGTCGCTATGATAGGCCCGGTGATAGTAACATTTCTCTCCGAATATGCTGATTAACACTATGCCTACTACTTTGTCTTCATCGGTAGCTGCAAGAAAGTGGGGATAGCTGCTTTTGAAAAATTCAGAAAAAGGGAGTCTATCCTCTTCGACAAGAGTGGCTGTATTGGGGCCACCTCTTTGAATAATTCTTTCTGCACTTCTTCCTTGCAATTCTAAGCAGGTAGTAAATCCTTTTTCAAAAGTGGGTTGGGTCATCACTAGCGCTTTGGTTTTCTTTAACCCCCTCTTTCGCCGTTCAGAGAATTTTGAATTAATTTCTGATAAATCTTTATTTAGATTTATGACGAACTCAATTCTCTCTTTTCTTATAGTTGTTTTTTTTGGACTTGAATCGAAATTACTTTGTGCAAAGCTGCCAATGGAAATCTGCGAGGCTACTACTTGATTTCTAAATGATTCAAGAATATTCGGAACCATTTCCAAAGTCGTTTGGCTATTGGTGCTGAGAGGCCAGGTGTCTGTTTCGATGCGAGCCCGAAGAGGGTCAATGAAAGGTTTATTTCCCTGGACAAGTTGAGCTGCTGTAAGCCCGACTATATTTCCTTCCTGGTCTAAAATGCTTAGGAAATAGGAGCGTACGTTATTTCGACTACGCTCAGAAAGTCTATTCCAAGCGAAGCTATGGAATACGCTACCACCGAGGTCTTGAACCAACTGATCCCAAATCTGTGGGTCGGTTTCACTCACTGTGTGTCTTTTTATAATTAGCATTCAATCAATGAAAAGTTGTCTCAGGGAATTATGACTTCTATGTTGAGAGTTTATCATAGTTTTTTGGTGCCAGCATCTAGGCAACTTGATGCTGGTCATAAGCTCGAGTGATGGTTATAGTGCCGAAAATCATGTTTTAGGAACTATAATAACTTTAGATTTATGTTAATCGCCAAGTGTATACTTAAAGAAAACGATACTTACGCAGCTCATCTTTGTCTTATTCCTCATGCAGCTAGTTCTGACTTTCCGCCTGTTAAGGTTTCATTGATTGATCAAACCGAGGGCCCTGTTTTTTGGGTTGGTCCAGGTGAGTCAGTTAAGGTGGAAATAAGCGCACAAGAGAATGCCAGGATTATCTCAGCCCTACGTCCAGCCATTCTTTTTATTACTGCCCCTACAGGAGATCAGCCAGGGATCAAAGTTCCTGCTGTTAAAATTGTTTACCGAGATGACGGACTTGAAGACATGTTTTTTACCACCACAACCGGAGAGTGGAAGCAGTTCTTTGCTAGGGATGAGCGTTGATGTCAGAAGTTGGTTCCCGTGCTTTTTCTTGGGGAGAGGAAGCGACACGCTTTTTCTTTGAGCTCACCCCAGAGAAGATACTTTCTGCTGTTGAAACAACTGGAGTAAGTTGCACCGGACGCTGTTTGCAACTGGCCAGTATGGAGAACAGGGTTTACGAGCTCGAAATTGAGACTAATGATAGTAAAACTCTTTCTGATCGATTCAGAATTGTTAAGTTTTATCGTCCGGGTCGGTGGAGTGCTGAGCAAATTCAAGATGAGCATAACTTTCTCTTTGACCTAGTTGAATACGATATTCCGGTAGTTGCTCCCTTACGAGATGAGGAGGGTAAATCTTTTCATGAAATGGCAGAGCTGGGAATTTATTTTTCAGTTTTTCCTAAAGTTGGTGGCAGGAATCCAGATGAATTGGATAACGAGAGCCTCGCGATCGTAGGGCGTTTATTAGCTCGCATGCATAATGTTGGTCAGACTCGGGAAGCAAGTAACCGAATTTTTTTAGACCCGGAGACTTATGGTTACAATAGTCTTGATTTTCTTTTAGAGAATGGCTCGCTTCCAGGTGGCTTGCAAGATGAATACGAGAGTCTAGTTGAAGAGATTTGTGAAGCTAGTTTTAAGCTTTTTGAAGCAGCCTCTATTCAGAGAGTTCATGGAGATTGTCACCTAGGAAATTTATTGTGGGGTGAGAAAGGACCTTTTTGGGTTGATTTTGATGATATGGTGAATGCCCCCTGTGTTCAAGATATATGGATGGTCGTCCCAGGAAGAGATGAATTCGCAATTCGCCAGCGCGAGCAGTTAATAAATTCTTATGAGCAAATGAGGTCTTTTGATTGGAACGAAATTAATCTTATCGAGCCGCTTCGAACATTGCGAATGATTCATTTCAATGCTTGGATTGCTAAGCGTTGGGAGGATCCCTATTTTCCTAAATCCTTTCCCGAGTTTGGAAGTGATAAGTATTGGTTAGAGCAGTTGCAAACTCTGCGCGAGCAAGCTGAGCTTATTCTTTAGTTTTTAGTTACTAGGAATCCAGTTGAAATCTCCTCTCGAGCGGCCCCTTCAATACATTCTAATTACATTTTAGATACTTGAGTGAGCAGTATCTGTTCCAGAATAAGCACTTTTTTAGTTGCAAATCCCACAAAACACTACATAAAAACTCGGAATAAGTAAGTACCCTTTATTTCGAGATAAAATTCTTTTTTCCTTCACTTAGTTAAATTACCTACCGATACAGTCATCAATGAGAGAAACTCGCAGTTTTCTACTCTTAAATATAGTTGCCTTAAATCTAGCAGTTTAAAACAAGCAGCTTATTAGTCTCATATTATTGCTTTGGCTGAGGGTCAGTCATTTGCAGAGACAAAACTATGACAAGATAAATGATTAATTATCTAGGTTTTTGAGAGGTTTAAAATTGTTTTTAGTTCGGAATAAGAATTACGTGGATTCGCAGATGTCCCCCCTCTTTGCGGTCATGTCGGGGAGTCGTGTTGAGAGGAGTGCTATCGATAAGCTTTCTTGCTTGTTAGTAGTGTTGTGCTGCTACTTCTCTATGATGTCGAGTTCTTTTGCTAAAGAGCTGAACCAACACCAAGATATTTTAGATGGTTCCGGAAATAATCTTTCTTTCGTTTTGATTGATGGAGGAATTCCAGCTTATAGTTTTTATGATGAGAGTGACGGT
>CALKYB010000233.1 GCA_938003565.1 uncultured bacterium | reverse complement strand
TAGCTTACGAAATGATGTTGAGGCGACTTGAAAGTAGCTTTAACAGCCTTATTGGTCTTAGCGGATCTTGTTTTGCAATTCGCAAGTCTGTTGCTGACAGAATGGACGAGGGGGTTTCAAGTGATTTCGCTCTACTAATGGAAGGTCAACGCCTCGGGTTGAGGGGAGTACATTCGGATGAAATTATCGCCTCCTACTTTCCAGCGAAAACTGAGGAGGAAGAATTCAAAAGAAAAGTCCGAACCGTCCTTCACGGAATTACTGCCTGCTTTGAATACAAAGAGTTTCTAAGTTTTAATCGATGTTCCAAATTTGCCTGGCAAATATGGAGTCATAAAGTAATTCGTTGGTGCGCCCCGTTTTTCCTAATTTTTCTTTTCTTGGGTAGCCTAAGTCTTTTCTCTAGCTCCGTGATTTTCAAAACCCTATTTTTTCTTCAGTTGGCCTTTTATCTCGTAGCTTTGATTGGATACTACCTTCCAAACTTTAGATCGATAATTTTTGTTAGGGTTCCATTGTTCTTTTCACTCTCCAATTTAGCTATACTCCTAGCTTGGATCAGCTACTTTCAAGGAGAAAGGCAACATATTTGGAATCCCTCTGAGAGAAAACTCTAGGTCCCAACTCAATGAATACCTCTTTCTTGATGAATCCATGCTACTCTCTCATAAAATACTAAAGTGAAAGTTTGCCATATAGTCTCTGGAGATTTGTGGGCAGGTCCCGAGTCACAACTCGCGGCCCTACTCACCTCGATCAAAAATTACACAGTTAAGGTTGTAGTACTCAACAAAGGTCGCCTTTACAATGAGCTCCAGGAAGCAGGAATCGATGTAACCCTAATAGACGAAAATGAACTTTCCTTTTTTAAGATCCTTGAAGCACTTCACAATTTATTAAAAAAAGATCCACCCGACATACTACATTCTCATCGCTACAAAGAAAATTTGCTAGCAACCCTTGTTTCCTTTTTTGGCTACCACTACTACTTAGTTCAAACGGTCCATGGAACGACTGAGATTCACAGCGGAATAAAAAGTCTTAAACTTAAACTTTATTTGGGAGTTAACTATGCAGCAACATACTTATGTTTTAACCACGTAGTCACAGTTTCCAATGAAATTAAAAGATTTTATCGAAAGTTTTTACCTGAAAAACGAGTTTCAGCCATACATAATGCCGTTGACCCAAAAAAAATAGTTCCTAAGAAAAACCCTCTGACTGTTAGAGAAGAGCTGGGAGTCAAAAACTCAACACATTTGTTCACGGCAGTAGGGCGTTTGGTGCCAGTAAAAGATTTTCCCTTTCTGCTTGAGTCCATGTTCAAAATTTTCGAGCAAGCTCCCGATTCTGCTCTTTTAGTAGTTGGAGATGGCCCAGAGAAGGAATCTCTTCAAAACTTAGCTCAATCTCTAGGCATAGAGAATCGTGTTCATTTTCTTGGTTTTAGAAACGACGTGCTAGATATCGTCAATTCAACCAACACAGTTGTTATCTCCTCTCTTCACGAGGGTATTCCATTAGCTTTGCTTGAAGCCATGTCACTTGGGAAACCAGTTGTTAGCACCAGCGTTGGTGGAATTCCCGAAGTAATTGAAGATCGAATTTCAGGCCTTTTGGTACTTGATCGAAGTCCGGAAGCCTTTGCCAAAAAAGCTCTAAAGCTTTTTAACGATCCAAAACTGGCAAATAGATTGGGAGATAATGCTCAGAAACGAATCCAAGATAGGTTCTCTCTCGAGTCACAGAAGCAAAAATTTCTTAACCTATACCGCAGTCTCTAAAACTCTACCCGCTTATGAAAATACTAATCATTTCACATTTCTTACCTTACCCACCCCACGGTGGAAACTTTCAGCGTAATTATAATCTCCTACGGGAAGCTTCAAAAAGACATGAAGTATATTTCTACAGCTTCAACCAAAAAAAACTTTGTTCCACTAAAGCTCTTTTAGATGAAAGCGTTGCTGCCTTGAAGCCCTTTTGTAAGGAAATAAGAATCTTCGATGTTCCCTGCGATCGAACCCGCTGGGGATTTCCTCTACTACTTTTAAAAAATATCTTTTCAAGTAAGCCCTACCTGGTGCCGCGTTTCACAAGCACAGAGATGACTCAGGCAATTCTTGAACTACTCTCCAAACAATCAATTGAGGTTGTCCACTTTGAAACAATAGCTGTTTGTCCATACCTAAGTCTATTCAAAGACATTCCTAAAGCTCTAGTCCATCAGAATGTAGAGTCAGACTTACTCATGCAAAGAGCAAGAAAAGAAAGTAATTTCCTAAAAAGTCTCTACATAAAGCATCAGGCTGAAAAACTTAGGAATTATGAAGACCAAGTAGTAGAGGAAATAGATTTAAACATCGCAGTAAGCGAAGAGGATAAGGATAGATTTCTTCAACGAGGTTATAAAAGCACCTTTGCGGTAGTACCAAACGGAACAGACTTAAATTATTTCAAACCCACCAATACTGAGACCGTAGACGATAATAGTATTGTCTTCGCCGGAACTCTAGATTGGTATCCCAACCATGATGGAATGATTTATTTTCTAAGTGAAATTTTTCCAAATATTAAGAAGAAATACCCCGAAGCTAAGTTTCACCTCATTGGTAAAGCTCCCTCTGAGAAGATAGTAAGTCTAGCGAAAGAAATTGAAGGAGTTACTGTTCACGGATTTGTAGATGACGCTCGAACACTTATTCGCAGCTCTGCTGTGTATGTTGTTCCTTTGAGAATCGGCGGTGGCTCTCGATTAAAAATACTTGATGCCCTGGCTTCAGGCAAAGCAGTTGTTAGCACTAGTATTGGCGCGGAAGGATTAAAACTTACAAATGGCTCAGACATAGCAATTGCCGACCAAGCTGAGCATTTTGCCTCGGAGGTTGCTAGACTTCTAGAAGATCAGAAGGCCCGGGAAGAACTAGAAACTAACGGGCGAAAAACAGTAGAAAAGCACTACAGTTGGAGCGTAATAGGTGAGGAAGCAAACAAACTATGGCAGAATTTAAAGTCCTAAAGGAAGCCTTTTTTGTTTATTTCACAGAAGCCACTTCTCGCTTCAAGAAGCTTTCCCAACGACCATGATCTAAGCGAAGCCAATTATTGTCCAAACAGTATTGCTTCCAGTGTTTAGATTCAGGGAGACCTTTCTTAGGTAAGATTAATATCTTTATATCCCAGTCACTGAATATTCTCTCCCAACCGTTATTTCCGTCTAGGGAACTCATATACTGCTCAAGTCGTTGCTCACCTACGACCAAAGAGCGGCCATCAATAGCGACCCGATATTTACTTGCTGGCTCTTCATCAGTTCTTTGAAGCCAAAAATACAACTGAAGCCAGGCAGTTGCACTAAAATCGGTTAAAGCAACTACTCGGTCATCTTGTTGAAAGTAATCTGATTCCAACACTTCTTCGACTGCGAAATACAAATCAGCCCTATATTTTTCAACAGGAGCAATTGTGACTGCGCTATAAAATGAAGACGCTAGAAGAATTACTCCCACTAAGCCCCAATTATTCCCTCGTCCGACCGACTTTACAATCTCCACCTTAGAGAGCAAATAGGGGAAAACCGTAGTAATCAGTATTGGCAATGCCGAGATTCCAAAAAGAGGAGTGTACTTTGTCGTGGAGAAAGCCTTGTAGCCCATCAACAAAAATAGGATAAAAAGTCCCCATCCATATTGCTTGATGAAAACTCTCCCAAATAGGAAACCCAGAACCAGTATCAACAGACAGCTCCAGAACGGCACAACTCTTTTTGGGGTTAACGATTCAAACTCGGCTATATATAATTCGAAGCTAGGAATTTCAAATAAATGTCCGTACATCGCTTCATACAACCCAACGCCGTATGGATTAATCAACCCAAGCAAAACTAGTCCGGCAGTAAAAAGGCATGCCCTCAAGGGCTCCTCGCGATCTCCTCGAAGACCGAAAGCCGAACAAAGAAAGTAGGATCCCGGGACAAGCAACCAGTAAAGATGAGTATTAGCCCAAATTACTGTAAGAGGAATCAACCAGTAACTTCTAAATCCTTTCTTCAAAAGTATGGCAAGAAGTATGCAAAAATATGCTTGACTAAAAACCTGCGGCCTCAAGAACCATAAACGAGTAATAGAGGACATGCATAATAAAAGGGCCAGCCAAGAGCCCAGCTGAAGCCTAAAATCCAATGACCTGGTAGATGTCTCATGCCCTTTAACTGTTACAGTTTCTCTGGCCACGCGACAAAGAAGTATGAGACTAAGGGAAACTATGGCGAGGAGAATCTGTTGGGCAACTTGTAATCCTGTAAAAGCAGAAACTTTATAGGCCAAAGCCATAATTAGTTCAGGAAACCAGGAATAGGCAATCCAAGGGACATCAAGAGGTCCTAAAAAATCAACGACAGGCACCCGCAAGTTCTCAAACATCCAAAGACCACCCGCTAGATGCCATGGTAGATCTGGGTGATGAAGAGGGTCGCGGACAGAAAATATAAAGTATATAGACAGCAAGACTAAAACAAGACTGTCCAATGAAATTAGCCTTTTCATAGGCTGACTCTGACAGCTAGCCAAAACCCTAGCAACAACTTTATAGAAGCTACTCCAAACTAACTTAGCCTCATTCTTAGTTACTTACACTGCCGATTAGGTCATGAATCAGTTAAGATTCTATACCAACAATCGGCTAGGCCTTTCTTCGAGGCAGGTATCGAATACCATAGGTGTCTAAGAGGAAAAATACTACAGACGCAATAAAACTCAATCGATAAGTTAAAATAGAGAAAGATAAAAACCTCCTCCATTCTTTGTTTGCTTCCTTTAGCACAACTACCCTATCCACCATGACTATTTCACACGCCCCATTTCCAGTATCGTCTCGCGAAACTGAGGTTTTACGAACAGAACTAGTGTTGTCCCTGTCGAAATAATTCACGAGACGACCTTCGATCTTAACTTGATCCCCAGCACGAACGGATTGAATCTCTTCAATAACCCTCGAACTCTCCGACAATAAATGATTATTAGACAAATCATTGTATTTGAAGGCTTGATGAGTAGACATATCACTTGCTTTAGCCCAGCAAGAAAAAGGCTCGCTCCAAAATTTCATACTCAAGTATGCTGCACTAGTGGCATTTTCACCCCAAATAACACACAAATCTCTGAAATCTACTGAGTCTTCTGTGTGATAAATATCAGCAAAAGCAGAAATATCATTATGACTCACAACCAAACCAGTTAAGGTATAGTCGGCGACTGGTTGAATTATGTAATCACTGCCTCGATATTTAAACTTATAGGGACTCTCATCAATCTCCTCCTGTTGAGGAACTTCGGAAACTAGCCCCAACAATTCTTTCACTCTAGGAAGTTCAACTGACTTTCGATCCGCATAGAATGAAAAAGCATATGCTGAGAGAAAAATATAAAATAAAGTTTTTGAAATAAAATTAGTTCTCATTGTAAAATCAGTGGTAGGCCTATAGATATACCCATCCTAGTATAAATTTCGGCTTAGCCGAACTCTTAATTCGATGGGTATATACCCCGCCCACTATAAACTTCGGCATTTATAAATAATCTTCACCCCGGGGTATAGCAGTGCGCTAGCACTGCCAGTAAATTATATACTGAAACCTATTTGTGACTACATGACCGCAGGTCTTGGCTAGAAAATCATATTATCCTGAGAAACCAGCGTTTTCTGTCTTTTCTTGCGAAGCTGCGCTTCTCCTCCATATTTGAGGATGGGTATACCTATCTAATGGCCTCGCATATGCTCGGCTTATACTGCGCTTGTTGAATACCGAAATTTAAATGAGGCGCAGTATATACTGAAACCGCTATAAATTTCGGTTAAATATTGACCTCTCAGACTCAGGTTCCAGTATGTCCGAGCGTGAGCGAGGTAGACAACACATATACCCTGCCAAAGAATACTGTGAAGCGAAGCTTCGCAAGAAAAGACAGAAAACGCTGGTTTCTCAGGATAATATGATTTTCTAGCCAAGACCTGCGGTCTTGTAGT
>CALKYB010000232.1 GCA_938003565.1 uncultured bacterium | reverse complement strand
GAGGAACCTGACTGGGTTGAGATCTTTCAAAGTTTCAAAATTGAATCCTCGGACCAAGGTAAGATTTCTAGCTCTCCCTATACTGGAGATGTCGTGGTTGAGCTTAAGGCAAACTATCAAATTCCAGAAAGTGGTAATTGGCAGTTCTCAACTCTCGGCAGCAATGGAAGCTTAATATGGGTAGATGGCAATCAGGTAAATGGGCCAATTGCGCTAAACGCGGGAGCTCATGAGATTGTCGTCCAGTATGCTATCAATGATATCAACGGCCTTAGTGCAGATCTCAGAGCTTCACTAAACGGAGCCACTGCAGTTGAGCTGGAGTCTGTGGGCATCAGTAGTGATCAAACGAATTTGCCTCCTTTTATAAATGAACTTCCAAATAGTGGTTCAGTAATTGGAGGAGATACAATCAGACTAAAAGGAGCTGGGTTCTTTCCTGCTTCCTCTGTCGTTATTAATTGGGGACCACTCGTTTTGGATCCATCTGACTATACAGTGATTGGGCCTAACGAAATTGAAGTTTTAACACCCGCTGGTTCAGGTGCTGTGTTAGTTTCAATTACGACACCTAACGGCACTAGTAACCTTTTACCGTACTCGTTTGATTCAGGAATATTCCCAGTAGCTTTTCACCCAACGGAAACTATTGCTTCAACTCCTACTCCAACCACCGGAGAGTGGGGACCAGACGGAAGGCTTTATGTTGCCTCGGTTACAGGAACTATTACTGCCTACACGTTTGATGAAGACTATAGCGTTCTAGACACTCAGGTCATAGCAACATTTGAGACAGATCCCTCACCTAACATTCTTAGCTTGGCCTTTAATCCTCACGAACCAGCTTTTCCAATTAAGATATATGTTGTTCATCAACTATTATTCGCTCATGGAGGCTCGTGTTTCTCAGGAGCATCTGACTACACGGGTAAAATAAGTATCCTAGAAGGGCCTAACTTTGACTCCATTACACCTTTTATTAGTGGGTTGCCGGTATCAAATCATGATCACGGGATAAACGGAATTACCTTTGATGACCAAGGAGATCTTTTCATCTCGGCTGGAAGTCACACTAACGCTGGAATCCCAGCTTGCAACTCTGGAGGAATTGCAGAAGGACCTTTGTCTGCTGCTCTTCTAAAAGCTGAGACTAGTCGAGCAGACTTTAATGGTCATGTCGAATACATTAACCGCTCAGACGGACTTCCTAACAACGACCAAGTTTTTGGCGAAGAGGTAGTTGTGGCTCCGGGGAGTCATATTGAAGTATATGCTCCTGGACTCCGAAATGCTTATGACCTAGTTTGGACAACTAATGGTAGGCTCTACTCAGCAGATAACGGACCTAACTACTCATTTGGATTCGCCTCTACTGGCCCAGACACAACCGGTCCAGAACCCCAAACCCAAGACGAATTACTCTACATTACCGAAGGTAGCTACCATGGCGCTCCAAATAGAAGCCGTGCGCAGGATGATTACAGACAGTATATGTTCAGAAGTGCAATAGACACTCCCTCCCAACTGCCTGGACATTACGTTACTAACCTCTCTACCATTCCGGCATCAACTAATGGAATTCTTGAGTACCGCTCTACTAGCTTTAATAACCAGCTAAAAGGAAGGATCTTTGCACAAGACTGGAACGGAAATGTTTTTAATTTCAACATTTCTGAAGATGGAACTGTTCTTGATGGTATTAGCAACATGCCTAACGCACCTACTGGCCTAGACATAGTTCAAGGTCCTGGTGGTGCGATAGTGGGTATGGACTACAAGGACAACATTATTACCGTAACCCTTCCCAACGATGCTTCTGCAACTACTATGCTGGCAAATGACATCTTTCCTTGGCGTGCAGCTTCTAATAACGATACTCCGTTTGTAATCGGCGGAAGCGGATTTGGTACAACTGAAAATACTAGTGTTAAAGTTGGGGGTATTGATGCCACTATCACATCCGTAAGCGCAAAACGTATTACGGGAACTATTCCCGCTAATCCTCAGGCTAACTCTGAGCTTCTAGATATAGAAGTTAGTTCGAACAACGCTGTTTCGGTTATCAGTGATGGCTTTAAACACATACCAGCTCGTTCACTTGGGACCGGAACATGGGAAACCGGGCCAGAGATGCCTGGTCTCTTAGGAGAAGTCGGTGCAATTGGTCATAATGGTGTAATTTATGTATTTGGAAAGAATTCCCCAGTATATGCCTATGACCTAACCTCTAAAAAATGGTCTACTGGTTTAGCGGACCGACCCTATATAGGGGATCACCACCCGATTGAAGCTATTGGCAATAAAATCTATCTACTAGGCGGATTACACAGTCAGTCAGAAGGTAAATTGCAAATCTACGACACCTACAATGATTCCTGGAGTTTGGGAGCTTCGTTGCCAATTCAGTCTGGTTCTGGAACTACAGCCGTCATAGACGGAAAAATCTACCTCGCCGGTGGTATCGGCGGTGGAACTGGTCAAGATTTCCTTGCCGTATATGATACAGAACTTGATTCATGGACTGAACTTCCTTCTATGCCTGTTGGTTTAAATCATGCTGCTGGTGGAACAGATGGTAAGAAGTTTTACATATTCGGCGGTAGAACCGGAATAAATGTTCTCAGTAATGGATATGACATCGTCCAGGTATACGATCCAGCTACCAATACATGGGAAACTAGCAATGACGCCGGATCAAGTATCAAACCATTACCTTTTCCACGGGCAGGTCACTTTAGAGCTCCGTATTATGGCGGTGAATTCTATATAATCGGTGGAGAAACTTTGGATGGCCCAGGTGCTCTTGAGAATGGTATTTTCGATAGAGTAGATGTTTACAATCCTCATACTAATACTTGGAGGCAAGAAACATCACTACCGACTCCTAGACATGGAATAACACCAATTCAGTATAATAACCGAATCTACGTTATTGCGGGTGGAGTTGAGCCAGGGCAGTCATCCTCGAATGTAGTTGAAATCTTTCGCCGCTAGCAGAAGTAGTTGGTGTAGAAAGATTTTCTAGCCAAGACCTACGGTCTTGTAGTCACAAATAGGTTTCAGTATATAATTTACTGGCAGTGCTAGCGCACTGCTATACCCCGGGGTGAAGATTATTTATAAATGCCGAAGTTTATATTG
>CALKYB010000231.1 GCA_938003565.1 uncultured bacterium | reverse complement strand
TGTTATCCTGACCTAAATCAGAAGCTAACTCACGAACTGATGCTTCAAGCGCAGCTTTAGCAACTCCCATTAGTCGATAGTTAGGAACAACACTAGTAGCTCCCAAATAACTAAGAGTAACGATCGAGCCGCCGTTTTTCATCAATCTCGTAGCTTGATTGGTAATCGCTACTAGCGAATAGGCGCTAACATCCAAGGCCAATTTAAAACCATCTCTAGAAGTCTTATGGAATCTATCTTTAAGATCCGCTCCATCAGCAAATGCTACAGAGTGAATTACAAAATCAACTTCACCCCAGGCCGACTCGACCTCATCAAAGACATTCTTTATATGATCATCGTTCTGAACATCACATTCCAAAATCAACTCTGATCCAAGCTCCTCAGCGAGAGGCCTAACTCTCTTCTCCAAAGCTTCG
Organism: uncultured bacterium; assembly: GCA_938003565.1. Taxonomy (GTDB): domain Bacteria; phylum Bdellovibrionota_C; class UBA2361; order SZUA-149; family CALKYB01; genus CALKYB01. The sequence continues at coordinate 3,032 of CALKYB010000231.1, read as the reverse complement.
TTCAAATAAGTGAACCCAAGAGTTGCTCCTTGCTGAGCTAGAGCCTGAGCTATTCCCCAAGCAATACTTTTTTTATTGGCTAGTCCAAAGATTAAGCCCTTCTTGCCAGCAAGGATCTTACTGTTGTCTAATGACATTATTCGCCCCTAAAGAGTACAAATCAATTTAAGTATCAACTAGCGTAAAACTTAGATAAAGCAGCAAATAGAGCGCTACTCCGCGCTATCCTTCTTGGTAGCAGCTTTTTTGGTGGCTTCCTTCTTTTCCGACGCCCCATCATCAGACTTAGCGTTCTTCGGCTCGTCTTTTTTAGCCCCAGCAGCTTTCTTAGTCTCTGCAGTATCAGTGTCTTTTTTAACACGCTTTACCCGACGCTTTTTCCTGCTGGATTCTTTCGCTTCAACAGCTCCCTGAACAAATTCTATAATAGCCATCTGAGCCTTGTCGCCTTCTCGAACACGAGTACGCAAAACTCTGGTATAACCACCATGTCTCTCGGCAAACTGTGGTGCCAACTCAGTAAACAACTTGTGCACTGCGACATTCTTAGTCTTACAGTTATCTTTTGTTCTGTCTTGAGCAAACAAATAAGACAGGGCTTGACGTCTGGCGTGGAGCGAGTCCTTCTTCCCAAGAGTAACTAACTTGTCGGCTATTCGCTTCAACTCTTTTGCTTTTGGCAGAGTGGTCTCGATTCTATTATGAATAATCAAAGAGGTAGCTAGATTTCTAAAAAGAGCCCTTCTGTGAGAGGGATTTCTACCTAATTTTCTAAAAGCTTTATGATGTCTCATCTTTACGCCACCTCGGCTAAACAATTTTGGCAAAGACTAATAAAGCCAATGCTAATATAATTTCTTCTAAATCTGACTAACTAATCACTAACGAGTGACCCAGAGCTCTCAGCCATCAAGTCTAATTCTTCACGAGTTGGAAAACTCTCTACCCGATAACCAAGATGCAAGCCCATCTCCACCAATATTTCTTTAATCTCATTGAGAGACTTTCGCCCAAAGTTTTTAGTTCTAAGCATTTCAGCCTCAGAGCGCATAACCAACTCACCAATATACTTGATATCAGCATTCTCAAGACAGTTAGAAGACCGAACACTCAACTCCAACTCATCAATTCGTCGGAAAAGATTCTCGTTAAGTTTTGGCTTTTCTTCGACAACAACTTCCTTAATCTCCTCAACAGGCTGATCTTCACCAACAAAGACATTAAGCTGATCTCGAAGAATAAATGCAGCTCCTTTCATTGCCTCTTCAGGAGACATACTACCATCAGTCCAAACCTCAAGAGTTAGTTTGTCGTAGTCAGTTCTTTGACCAACACGAGCATTCGTCACTACATGATTGACCTTTCGCACTGGAGAGAAAACAGCATCGACTGCAATACTTCCAACTGGATCCTCTTCTCGTTTATTATCCTCAGCGATAACATAACCACGACCAACCTTAGCTGTGATGATCATCTCCACTTTTCCGTCACCATTTAGCGAGCAGACATGATGGTCAGGATTAACAATGGTAACCGAAGGATCTCCTGAAATCATTCCTGCTTTAACTTCACAAGGGCCAGTGGCTTCTAATCTCAACTCAACCTCGTCTTTATCTCCGAGATCAATAATGACTTCTTTTAGGTTCAGAACAATTTCCGTTACATCCTCTACACAACCCGGAATAGTTGAAAACTCATGCTTAACATTGAGCATCTGAACATTGGTAACGGCCGCACCTGGCAAAGAAGAGAGGAGAATTCTTCTCATGCTATTGCCTATAGTTGTGCCAAAACCTCTCTCAAGCGGCTCAGCAACAAATTTAGCAAATTTTCTTTCATCAAATTCGCAATCAATTCTTCTAGGGCGAATTAGGTCTCTAATTATATTTCGATGCATCGCTATCTCTCACACTAATTTTTAATTAACCAAAAGAAAATCACCACTAACTAATTTCTTTTGGAGAATGACTAAACCAAACCCCACAAGGGCTATCCAATTTGGACAATCATTCACAAAATTTAAAACTTAAACCCTTCGTCGCTTTTTCGGTCTACAACCATTATGCGGAACAGAAGTAATGTCCCGAATCAAAGTTATAGAAATTCCTGCAGCCTGAACCGCCCGCAAGGCTGACTCTCGTCCAGATCCTGGCCCTTTTAAATTAACTTGAGCCGAGCGCATACCATGCTCCATGGCAAGCTCTGCTGCTTTACCAGCTGTCACTTGAGCAGCAAATGGCGTCGACTTACGCGATCCTTTAAATCCATGGCACCCAGCACTAGACCAGCTAATCACGTTTCCACCGGGGTCAGTAATAGTGACAACCGTGTTATTGAAAGTCGCGTGAATATGAGCGATTCCGTTAGGAACGTTCTTCTTTTTTACTTTCTTCTTTTTGGTCTCTTTAATTTCAGCCATTTTTTTGCTTCCTGACTAGATCTCTTTAAAAAATTAAATCTAAAAATAAACTTTCGGTATTAAACTTTAAAACTCAACAACCAAAACTACTTTTTAGTAGCTTTCTTCTTACCGGTAACTTGCTTACCTTTTGGCCCCTTTCTGGTTCGAGCGTTGGTCTTCGTACTTTGCCCTCGCACAGGTAAACCTTTACGGTGTCTCAACCCACGGTAACTTCCCAAATCCATCAAGCGCTTAATATTAGCCGAAACCTCTCGCCGAATATCTCCTTCAACAGAAACTCCAGCCTCAATAATTTTTCGGATATTACCAATTTGAGCCTCTGACAAATCATCTGTTCTGGTGGTAGGATCGATACCTGCCTTTTCCAAAATCTTAATTGCCATCGTGTTACCAATCCCAACAACATAGGTTAGTCCTATCGCAACTCTCTTATTTCTTGGGAGGTCTATTCCAGCTATTCGAGCCATTCTTTGATCAATCCTAAAGGTGTTTTAAGTTAATTCTCTCGGTGAAAAGCACCTAAGAAAAAGTAAAAAATTTAAAGTTAAAATGAATAATTAGTTCGATGCAAAATTCAGTAAAAAAAATACCTCATGCAACGAAGGTCAAT
>CALKYB010000230.1 GCA_938003565.1 uncultured bacterium | reverse complement strand
AGTGCCTGTTGAGCCGTTCAAAGCGCCTGTTGCTCCCTGGGAGTTCTGGGGTGAGGATAGTGTTGATGAAAGTGCTCCTTGGGCGGAAGCTGTTCGCCTTGAAGGTCATGGAGAGCTTGACCAAGCTTATGCTGAGTACTTACGGGTCGAGGAAGGGTTGAGAAATCAAACATTTGATCGGTCTACGTTTGAGGCATTAAAATCTTCTGCCTCACCGTCCAAGCGAATACCTCTCGAATTTACGCTGAGAAAACTTGGATTGATGTTAAAAATCGGTAAGTCGCATCAGGCTCTTTCTGAGATAAACGATTTTTCGTCTTCTCAAAGTATTCCCTACTCTAAGTTGCCAGCAGGGATGTGTCTTTTGGCGGCCCATGCTTATGAGAGTCTTGAGGACGTGGATCAGAGTTTAGCTTGGTTTAAGCTTGCTAATCTTGCTGACCGAGAGAGAGGTGAAGTTTCATTTCTTTCCCGTCGAGGTATGGAGGTTATCCTGAGTGAGTCCTCGGATGATCGATTTCGCCAAAGTTATAATAAATGGATGACCGATAATATTGTTGGCCCCGTGGTTCGGGATGAGAATTATCGTCGACAAGGTGGCGGTATTGTTGCTGCAACAAGAAGTAATGCTCAGTTTTTTATAGCATCAACATATGCAGCACCAGCTGACTATTATACTGATTCTTTGCGGGAAGGAGAGTCAGTTGGGGAGTATGGAGAGGAAGATCTTGCCGAGCTTGGAGACGGGGGAGTTTTTAAGATTGGGGTTTTGCTTCCCCTCTCAGGACGTTTTGCTTCTCATTCGCAAAGAGTGAAGCAAGGTATAGAATTGGCGGTTCAAGATTTCGGTGGGTCTAATGGTTCGGTGCAACTTTTATTCTCTGACACTGAGGGTAATGAAGATAAGGCAACTGCCGAATACGAGTATTTAACTGAACAAGAAAATGTCAGTGTTATTCTCGGGCCACTTCTTTATAGAACCTCTCAAAGGGTAGCGGAACTTTCGCAGACAAATGGTACTCCAGTTATTAGTTTCACTAAACGGCAGGGAATTCCTGGAATTTCTGATAGTATGTTTAGGTTGGGTGCGACTTCCGAGAATCAGGTGTCTGAGCTAGTAGATTATTCCATTGGAGTGCTAGGTCTTAAGTCTTTTGCAGCGCTTTATCCCTCTCATTCAATGGGAGCGGAGTATGTAGAGGGATTTAAGAAGCAGGTCGCGAGTCGAGGTGGTGTGGTTATTGCTGAAGGTGCGTATCAGGAAGATGATCCCGAGTCGATGGTAATAGCGGTAGAGAATCTATCCCATAATGTGCCACAGGCTATCTTTTTGCCGGATTCTCTAGGGCATGGCTCAGTTATTCCGATTCTTGAGAAGATCCAAAAAACTGATTTGGCTGACAGTATAATGTTGGGAACCGCTCAGTGGGACGATCCAGTTGCTATTAAGGGTTTTGGAGGATTATTGGAGGGAGCGGTCTATGTTACACCGTTCTTTTCTTTTAGCTCTGATTCTAGAGTTTATCGTTTTGTTAAGAATTATAAGAATAAATATCGAACAGAGCCTGAGCTTCTTAGCGCTCAAGCCTATGATGCTGCGGGTTTAGTTATAAATAATGTTGCTAGAAACAGAGACTTAGTTAGATCCCGTAGAGGTGTGAGGGATGCCCTAAAGAATTCTGGAGCTTATTTAGGGGTTACTGGAAGTTTGGAAGTTGCTGAGGCTGGTGAGATAAACCGACGAATGAGTGTTTTGCAACTTAAAGATGGAGAGGTTCGAGAAGTTATGAACGCTGGTGTTTTGGCATCATTTGACACAGATGACTTACAGCCGACACCGAGTAGAGGAACTTCAAAGGTACTTAGAGCTCCTTCTCCTCAAAAACCTCTTTCTGAGTTGCCTCCCGCCAGGCGATAATTTTACATGGCATAGGTGTGTTTTCTAGTTCAGCGTAGATATTTTGGGGAGTTCTTGTTGTGAACAAAAATGCTGATCGGAAATCGCTAGACCATCCCCAAGTAGTTTCGCTCATTACGACCTCAGAAGTTGTTGCTTTGCCGGGCCTGGTCGTTCCTTTAGTTGCTTCCGAGGGGTCAGTTCTTCAAGCAGTTGACTATGCACTGCAGCATGGTCGGATTTTGGCTTTAGCTGTAGTCAATGAAGAGCCCTCATCTAAGAGTGTTTCATTTAATTCTGATAACATTAATAAAGTTGCTGCTTGGGCCAAGATAGTTAGTTGCCTGGAAACTGACAGTGGAGAAAAGCGTATTCGACTGCAGGTAGAAGATCGTTTGGAGATTCTTGAACTTAGTGAAAAAGAATCTCTCCTACTTGCTAAGGTAAGATATCCTGATTCATTGGTGGATTTGAAGTTAAAAAAATCTGACCAAAAATTGATATTGAAGCTTAAAGAAGAGTTTTCCGAGCTTGCTGACATTGATGGTCAAGTAGATGACTATCTTTTCGCCATGGAGTCAGCGGATAGACCTGGTGAGCTTGCTGACTTAGTTGCTGCTGCCCTGGAGTTGAAAAAGTCAGACTCGATACAGATACTCGAAGAGTTTGATGGAATTAAGAGGCTAAGTCTGGTTTCTAAATTGTTGTCCAAACGGCTAGATGCGCTTTCTCTAGGGAGAAGGATTGCTAGTAGAGCTGCTCGCGAAATTTCTAAGGTAGAAAAAGAGGAAATATTGCGTGAGCAAATTGATTTGCTGCGGGCGGAGCTAGGTGAGGATTCCGGAGTTTCTGGGGACTTGGAGGAGTTGGAGAGTCGATTGGCTTCGGCCAAGCTTCCTAAAGTGGCAAAGGTTGAGGCCGAAAAGCAGTTCAGGCGGTTGAAACAAATTCATCCTGATACCAGCGAAGCCGGATTGATGAGAACTTATTTGGAATGTATTCTCGATTTGCCCTGGTCGAAGAAAACTCGAGATAAACTCGATCTTGCTAACGCAAAGAGTATTTTAGATGAGGATCATTTTGGTTTGGAAAAGCCAAAGGAGAGAATCCTCGATTATCTAGGAGTAAGAAAGTTAAAGGATAACAATCGTGGGCCTGTGCTACTCTTAGTCGGACCTCCCGGAGTTGGTAAGACTAGTTTGGGAAGATCTATTGCCAAGGCTTTGGGTCGTAAGTTTGTGAGGGTGTCCGTGGGTGGTCTCCGCGATGAGGCAGAGTTGCGTGGGCATCGCCGAACCTATGTAGGGGCTTTGCCTGGCAGAATTATTCAAGGACTAAGGCGAGCTAAATCTCGAAATCCTGTTTTCATGTTGGACGAGTTGGATAAAATCGGTAGCGATTTTAGGGGTGATCCGGCTTCCGTTTTACTGGAGGTTTTGGATCCAGTACAGAATAAATTATTTGAAGACCATTATCTAAATATTCCTTTTGATCTTTCAGAAGTTATTTTTATTGCTACTGCAAACTTGTTGGATCCAATTCCTGAGCCTCTTCGAGATCGAATGGAAGTTATAGAGGTGGCTGGTTATACTGATTTGGAGAAAGTTGAAATTTGTAAACGTTACTTACTTGCTAGAGGGGCGGCTGAAACTGGTCTGGAAGGTAAGGATATTGAGTGTAGCG
>CALKYB010000229.1 GCA_938003565.1 uncultured bacterium | reverse complement strand
GAGGAAGTGTCACCATTGCGAAATTTGCTCCGACCTCTTCTGCCTTTTTCTAGAAGTGAGCTGGAAAATTATGGGTATAGTCAAGGATTTACTTGGATTCAGGATGAGTCTAACCAAGACATCACTAGACGACGGAACTTTCTTCGGCATAAAGTAATTCCCCTTATTGAAGCTGAGACTGGTTTAGATTGTAAATCTCAGTTCAGCAACTTCGTAGGTCGAACCAAGTTAGATGAGCAATATTTGGAGGAGTTGGCTAGTAGTGCATGTCCAGAAGTCTTGGAGAGACAGATTGTTTTGGAGGCACATCCTTCCTTGGCTTGGCGTATACTTAGAGTTTCCGCAGTTAGACAGGTTGGATCGGAGGCAAAAAAAATTGGCTATCAAAGATGGCAAAAGCTTATTGCCGACATATTTGAGGGGAGGAAGGTTAGAGACTTAGATTTAGGCTTTGGCGTGAGGTTTGTGGAAAGTGAGTCGGGGGTGTTGGGTTTTGAAGTTAGGAGCTCCCTTAAAGAGGATGTTTCTGGGTTATTGGATACCAGAACGATAAAAGTGCCGGGTGATCTTTTGAACTGTGGCTTTAGTTTTAACCTCTATTTTAGGGTTCTCTTTAGGCATCAGTTGGAATTTGAATCTAATGTCCCCAAATCTTTGGGGCAGTTTTGTGAATTTTTTGACTCAAGGAGTTTGAATAATTTTTCCCTTACTGTGAGAACTATCGAGAAAGGAGACAAACTCCGGGTTTGGAAACGAGGAACTCGGAAGTTGGGGAAACTTTTTCAAGAAAAGGGTATTTCTTCTGAGATGAGACGGAACTGGCCAGTGGTAGTTGAGTCAAACACTCAAGAAATTTGTTGGGTGCCTGGAGTGGCTAGGAGCGAGTTAGGGGCTGTAACTGAAAGTTCTGAAAGAATTGTCTGTTTTCAAGCTAAACAGCCCTAGCTTAAACTAGGGCTATTTCAATTCAAGCACTGAAATAGGATTGAATTGTAAGTTATAATACTCGCATTACTTGTTGCACAATTGATTTACTAGTATTTACGGACCCAAATATTGTTGAGAGAATCTTTGAAATAGTCTTATTAAATCGATATTATATCGAGGGCGCTCAGAGTGTAGTAAGTATCTAATTTTTCAGTTTTTTACCCGAAAATAAAAAACTACGAAAGAGGCAGCATTTGGCCTTGAGACGTGGTTTCGGTTTTTCTAGGGTGGATTTTTAATTATTTTATTTTTCTAGAGTATTTTTCTAGAATTTTTTTTAAAATTTATAGGTGTTTCTTTGAACCAAACTTCCAGAAATATTGCCTTATGGGGTTTTTTGATCCTGATGTTGATGATGCTCTACAATGTTTTCGAGCAACCCGGTGGCAAGGATAAAGTAATTAAATATTCTGAGTTTCGAAGTGCGCTTGATTCGGAGAAGGTAGCGAGTGTAACGATTCTTGACTCAAAAATTGAAGGAAAGTTCAAGGATGGTTTTGGAAATACGCCGGATGGAAATTTTGTTACGCATTCACCTCCTGCCGATGGGGACTTAATAGAGTCGCTTCGTAAATCTGGAGCTACTTTTGAATCTAAACCTAAAGCTGAACAATCTTGGTTTCTAGTTTTGCTAGCGAACTGGTTCCCTATGCTTCTAATTATTGGAGTTTGGATATTTTTTATGCGCCAGATTCAGGTTGGTGGTGGTAAGGCCATGAGCTTTGGTAAGAGTAAGGCCAGGCTTCTTGAGGAGGGTCAAAATAAAGTAACCTTTGATGATGTTGCCGGTATTGAAGAATCTAAAAGTGAACTCTCTGCGATTGTTCAATTTCTAAAGGATCCCAAGCGGTTCGCCAAGTTAGGTGGGCGAATTCCTAAGGGAGTTCTTTTAGTTGGAAGCCCTGGAACTGGTAAAACTCTTCTAGCTCGGGCAATTGCTGGTGAGGCTGGAGTGCCATTTTTCTCTATATCTGGCTCCGACTTTGTTGAGATGTTCGTTGGTGTGGGTGCCTCCCGAGTGCGAGATCTTTTTATGAAAGGAAAGAAGAATGCACCTTGTATAATTTTTATAGATGAAATTGACGCCGTTGGTAGACATCGTGGAGCTGGTCTTGGAGGCGGTCACGATGAACGAGAACAAACCCTTAACCAGTTGTTGGTAGAGATGGATGGATTCGATGCTAACGAGGGCGTTATACTTGTTGCGGCGACCAATCGTCCGGACGTGCTCGATCCAGCTTTGCTCAGGCCAGGTCGCTTTGACCGACAAGTGATGGTTCCGTTGCCAGATTTATTAGGTCGTGAGGCTATCCTTGGTGTTCATACAAAAAAAGTTCCTCTTTCTGAGGACGTAGATCTCAAAACAGTGGCTCGAGGCACACCAGGTTTCAGTGGTGCGGATTTGGCAAATTTAGTTAATGAAGCGGCTCTTTATGCGGCCCTCATTGATGAGGAGATAGTTGGTAATAAACACTTTGATTACGCTAAAGACAAAATTATGATGGGTGTCGAGCGTAGATCATTGGTAATGTCAGACAACGAAAAGAAAGTTACCGCTTATCATGAAGCCGGTCATGCTCTGATAGCAAAAAAAGTGCCCCAAGCTGAACCAGTGCATAAGGTTACAATAATTCCTAGAGGTAGGGCCCTTGGGTTAATGCAGCAGCTGCCCACTGGGGATAAGTATAATTTCCCTAAACAGTATTGGCTTGACCAAATATGCATTGCTTTTGGTGGGCGTGCGGCTGAGGAAATTACCTTTGATGAGATTACAACTGGCGCCCAGTCAGATATCGCACATGCTACATCTATCGCTCGAAGTATGGTTTGTGAGTGGGGAATGAGTGAGAAGCTCGGACCTTTAGCTTATGGAAAGAAAGATGGAGATGTCTTTCTTGGAAAGGACTTGGGGCATCAGAAGGATTATTCTGAGGGAACTGCCGATCAAATCGATGACGAGGTCCGAAGAATTGTTGAGGAACAGCAAGATCGGGCCCGGCAATTGTTAGGTGATAATAAGAACCATCTAGTTGACCTGGCAGAGGCTTTGCTTAAGGAAGAGACCTTAGATGCCAAGCAGGTTGATGATATTATAGCTGGGAAGTTTTCTGCTACAACTTCTTCAGATGATGATTTCAAAGAGGATGCTAACGCTCCAGCTGTATAAGTCTTTATTTTCAGTTATTGCTCTTAAGTTTAGTGAGAACTTTTATAAATGTTGATCGAGAACATCACGAGTTTACAAACTCTTTCAAGGGTTTGTGATGTTATTCTTGTATCAGCAATTATTTTTACGATCTTAACTTTGGTTCGAGGAACCCGAGCCCAACCAATGTTACTTGGGCTCGGAATGGTAGTGCTGGTTTATTTTATAAGTCGCTACTGTAACTTTGTTGTTTTATATTGGCTATTGAGCAATTTCCTCAGCTCGGTCATTCTTTTAATTGTTGTGCTTTTTCAGGATGACCTAAGACGAGCACTTACTAAGGTGGGGCTTCTGTCTGGATTTGTTCATGATTCGGAATCTAACATCGAGGAGCGCTTGCATTCGGTTGTGAATGCCTCGGCAACACTGGCCAGTCGAAAGATTGGAGCGATTATAGTTCTTCAGCAAGAAGTGGGTTTGGATGATTACTCGGAGCACGCGGTTGAAATTGATGCCTTGGTGTCTAAGCAATTATTAGAATCAATTTTCTTACCCGACTCTCCAATTCACGATGGGGCGGTTATAATCTGCGGTGAAAGAATCGTTGCTGCTGGCGCTGTTTTACCACTAACTTTTAGCGCTGAAGTTAATGAAGGTTTTGGAACTCGTCATAGAGCAGCTATGGGACTTTCTGAGCGGACGGATGCGGTAATTTTAGTTGTTTCAGAGGAGACGGGCCAGATTTCTTTGGTTAGAGATGGGAAGATTACTCGAGATATTGGTGCTAGTAATTTACTAAAAGCTCTTAGCAAGTTGACCATGAAGAAGAGTTCTAGTGGCAAGGGGTTCTTTTTTTGGAGGAAGGAGACTGTTGCTCGAGAAGCTGATTCCGCACCGAAACCCACCGCGGAGAAGAGTTCCGATGGTGCAGCTGAAAAATCTCGTAATGTTTGAAATAATTATCTACTAGTGAAAAAGCTATTTTCGGAAAATTTAGGTCTTAAACTTTTTTCATTGGTGCTAGCAGCATTGTTAGAATTCTATTTCTACAGCTCCGAGAATGCAATTTCAGAAACTATAATTGCACAAGCACAGCTTAGGAATCTCTCTTCTGATATGATGGAGGTTGGTCCTTCTTTGGGAAAGAAGGGTACAAGAATTAGACTACGAGTTAGCGGTCCGTCGCAGTTAATTGAGAGAATGAGACTCTCGCCTGTAAAGTATATTGTTAATTTGCCTGAGACTCTTGAAGAGAACTATATAGCTGAAATCGATCCTGAAAACTTCACTTTACCAATTGGTGTAAAAATTTTGGATTATCACCCCAGAGATGTTGAGTTTGCCTTTGAGAAAATTTTAAGAAAGAATTTAAAAATTGAATTGGTTAAGTCAGGGGTTGTAGCTAAGGGCTTCGAAATTAAACGCAGCAACACTAAGCCGCCCTCTATATACGTGAAAGGCCCAGTTAGTGAACTTCAAGGTTTAACACAAGTTAAGACTAAGCCTGTAGAAATCTCAAATGTCTCTAATACGATTAAGCGAGAAGTTCGTTTGGAGCCGGTTGGTCCTTATACAACCATGGATGTTAATATAGTCAGTGCAGATATCGAAATTTCTCCCATACTAGAGAAAAGAGTTTTCCGTAGGGTTCCGATTAAATTAGTTATGAAGACTGGACAGAAAGGGAGGGTTCATCCAGAGTTTGTGAGTGTTGATATCATCGGGCCAGTAAACGGAATTTCTGACTTAAAAATGGAGGAAGTGGTAGTTAAGGTTGACGCACGTAAAATTAATTTGTCTCAAAAAAAGAGTGCTCAAGTGCCTTTAACTGTTAGTCTTCCCGAGGGGTATCTATTGGAGGCTTCTTCACCTGAGATAGTTGAGCTAAGCTTGTTAAATGAAGTTGATGCCGTTTCTCGTGAATGATTCTTTTAGTGCTCGAGGTGGATATAACGGAAATCGTGAGGGGTGGAGTTTAGTGGACTAATTGAGCGAGGAAGTGGTGTTATGTTCTTTTCCGATAGGGGAAGAACGGGTAATTTGGGATGGCTTTTAGTTGATTTTTTTTCGACTGTTTAAATAGAGTCCCAGACTTGTAGATGTTAATTTATTTATTTTTTGATGGTAACGATGTCGCGTATATTTGGAACTGATGGAGTTCGAGGTCAAGCTAATCTTGCTCCAATGGACTCTGAGACAGTATTAAATCTGGGGCGGGCTGCTGCTCATGTTTTAGGTGATTCTCAAGGTTTAGGCCGTATTTTAATTGCCAAGGATACTCGAATTTCAGGGTATATGATTGAGACGGCCTTAGCTAGTGGCATCGTTTCAATGGGGGTGGATGTTTTAGTATGCGGACCTTTGCCGACCCCCGGAGTGTCCTTCATGACGCAAGGAATGAGGGCTGATGCTGGAGTGATGATTTCTGCCTCGCATAATCCCTATGAGGATAATGGAATAAAGTTTTTTGGTGGAG
>CALKYB010000228.1 GCA_938003565.1 uncultured bacterium | reverse complement strand
CTACAGAAAAAACACCACACCTAGGCTTTAACAATCCTGAGCTCTCCACCAGCTGCTTCAATCGCTTGCTTGGCAGAAGCAGATGCTGCGTGAGCTTCCACCACAACTTTTGTTTTAAAGTCAGCGCCCGAAAGAAGTTTTATCTTTTGACGTCCACTAAACAAACCATTGTTGCGTAAAACATCCAAAGAAATCTCCCCCTGATCACTTAAGGCTTCAAGTTGCTTTAACTTCACTGCACGGTAAACGTTCTTACCTAGAGTCTTTTTCCTAGAGGTAAAACCACGCTTCGGTAGTCGGCGATGAAGAGGCATCTGTCCACCTTCAAATCCTTTAAGAAGACCAAAACCAGATCTACTCTTTTGACCCTTTTGACCTTTGCCTGCCGTTTTACCGTTTCCAGAACCGGGTCCTATTCCCTTTCGTTTTCTTGTTTTAGTAGAACCGGGAGATGGACTTAGTGCAGACAAATCCAACTGGGAGCTCTGCTCAGAGACACTCTCACCTTCTGAATCTTTTTTCTTAGCCTTACTCATCTTGTCTGAATCCTAAAGAAAATCTCTTATGCCCATTAAGGGCTCAAATAAAATTAAATCAAAAAGTAATTAACGTTCAATCTCAACTAAATGGCTAACTGAGCGAAGCATGCCAAGAACAGAACGATTTGCAACGTGCTCCTTTGACTTACCAATTCTTCCTAAGCCAAGGGCTTTAAGCGTAGCTAAATGCTTACCCTTTTGACCGATAGTACTTCTCACTTGCTTAACTGTTATCTTTTCAGCCATTTCAATAGTCCAAATATCTCGTCAAATCCTCAGTCTCAACTGCTAACCGAAGCAATCCGGCTAGCAAACCACTTAAACTCCGTAGGGATGGTAATCCAACTCCTCGAGCTGCATTCCCCGCCTAGCAGCAACATCTTCTGGTGTCTCCAGTTGTAGAAGACCGTCAAAGACTGCACCCAGAACGTTATGGGGGTTCTGGGTTCCAAAAGATTTAGTCAAAACGTCTCTAACGCCAACCTTCTCCAACACACAACGCATCGCACTTCCAGCAATTACACCAGTTCCCGGCGAGGCAGGCTTTATTAAAACTTTAGCCGAACCCGATCGACCAATAACCTCGTAAGGTATAGTTCCACCAACTAGCGGAACCTTAATTAGCCTTTTTCTAGCAGCTTCACCGCCCTTTCGAATCGAATCTGGAACTTCGTTAGCTTTACCTAAACCATAACCAACATTACCATCTTCATCACCCACGACTACCAGAGCACTAAAGCTAAATCTTCGTCCACCTTTAACAACCTTGGCTACACGATTAATAAAAACAACTTTATCAGTTAGTTCTTCGCACTCAGCCGGATGAACTTTTCTCTCCTGAGGAACAGTATAACTAGCACCCATAATCTTTCCTAAATTCTCAAAAAACTTAAATTAACTAAATCAACTAAAGACTCAGACCGCCTTCTCTTGCACCTTCAGCTACCGCAGCTACTCTACCGTGATAAAGATAGCCATTACGATCAAAGACTACTTTTTCAACTTTATTCTCTTTGGCAATCTCAGCAATCCTCTGCCCAACTTTTTTGGCACTATCCACTGATTTGGTTGAGCCATCGCCAAGACCTTTAGAGGTAACAGTTGCCATTACAGCACCGGACACATCGTCAACCAGTTGAGCATATGTATATTTCAAACTTCGAAACACGCATATTCGTGGTCGGGACGGAGTACCTTTAACAGTCTTCCTAACTGAATTTTGCCGTCTCTTTCTAGAAAGTTCTCTCTTAGAAGTATTTCCCATTTCAACACCTATGTTTAAATCGATAATCCAAATTGAGGTTCGACTTACTTAACACCCTCTATTTAGCACCTGCTTTACCAGCCTTACGTCGAATAACTTCGTCACGATACTTAACTCCCTTTCCTTTGTAAGGCTCCGGAGGACGCAAAGACCTAATTTGAGCAGCGACCTGACCTAAAAGCTGCTTATCTACTGACTCCAGTTTAACCGCAACATCTCGACCTTCTTTTAGAATACTAGCCTTAATTCCCTCAGGCACTTTGAAATCAATGTCATGAGAGTAGCCCAAACCAAGGTTCAAGTTCTTACCTTTCATGTCAGCTTTGTAACCAACACCGTTAATCTCAAGGATCTTTTCATAGCCCTTAGCCACTCCCTGAACCATGTTGTTCAGTAAAGCACGCTCTAAACCATGGTAAGCACGAGTAGACTTATCATCATTTTTACGACTCAGAACTAATGAGCGTTTCCCCTCTTCCTCTTTCACCTCAATAGTGATTTCTGGTCGACAATCTCGCTCGAGTTTACCCTGTGGTCCTTCAATCTTCACAATTGAGCCAGCGATGTTCACTTTCACATCTTTGGGCAATTCAACTGGAGCATTTCCAATTCTAGACATTTTAGCTTTCCTGTTTCTTTTCCGGTTTAACTATATCTATATCGCTAAACTAATAAGTTTAAATCTTCGATCCGCCTTAGAATACGGAGCAAACGACCTCTCCCCCGATACCCTCTCTTCTGGCTTCCTGCGCACTCATCATTCCCTTAGAGGTTGATACGACAACAAGCCCCAACCCGCCTTTGTAGTAAGGAAGACGATCTTTACCAACATAATGACGCCGACCAGGCTTACTCAAACGGTCAATCTTCTGTATTACCGGGCTTCCTTGATTAGAATACCTCAAGTGAACCTTCAAATTAGGTTTACCTTTATCTTCCTCAAGGCGTTCAATTTCGCCTACGTAACCCGCATCCTTCATAACCTTAAGAATAGCTTCTTTTTGTCGGGAGGCAGGAATATCAACCGTCTTGAATCCCACCATAAGGGCATTCCGAATTCGAGTTAACAAGTCTGCTATAGGATCTGTATGTAGAGACATTATTCTAAATCACCAAAAATAAACGATTCAACTTTTCTATTATCGTTTTCTTTTAAAATATTGCTAAAAACTTTCTTCAATTACTTGCACCAACTGTGGCGCTTACCAACTAGCCTTAGTCATGCCAGGAATATTTCCGGCCAGAGCATGCTTACGCAAACAAAGGCGACACAACTGAAACTTACGTATAAAACTTCTAGGCCGCCCACAGCACTTGCAACGATTATAACCCCGAACTTTAAATTTAGGTTTTTTGTTACATTTATTAATTATCGACTTTTTCGCCATGTCTTTTCGCCTTTAAGTTTGCAAAAAATATTTTAAACTATGTTTCTCTAAACTAATTCCTAAATGGGAAACCGACATTTTTTAGTAATGCCTTCCCCTCTTCGTCAGACTGAGCACTAGTAACAACCGTTATACTCAAGCCCTTAATAGTGGTTTTGTCCAAATTAATTTCTGGAAAAATAATTTGCTCGGTTATCCCCATGGAGTAATTCCCGCGCCCATCAAACGCTTTTCCTGAAATTCCACGAAAGTCCCTCACCCGCGGCAAGGCTATAGAAACCAACCGGTCTAAAAATTCATACATTCTCTGGTTACGCAAAGTCACAGAGGCTCCAATTGGCATCCCTTCTCTGAGCTTAAAGTTCGCAATAGATTTACGCGCCTTACGCACAACCGGCTTCTGCCCGGCAATAACTTCCAAATCGGCTATTGCTGCATCTACTGCTTTAGAGTTCTGAACAGCTAAACGACCAACACCCATATTCAAAACAACTTTCTCGACCTTGGGAACCTGATTAGGATTCTTATACTTAAAGGCCTCCTGCAATGCAGGAACAACTTCTTCTTTATACTTTTGCTGTAAGCGAACCATTTCTTCTCTCTAGACTTTTTCCAATTAAGCTACGTCAATTTGCTCAAAACTTTTATTCTCAGGATTCACAAATCCACGAACTTTTCGCCCGTCGTCCAATGTTTTATGCGCAATGCGCACTGGCTTCTTAATCTTCTCTACGTAATACATTACGTTTGAAACATGAACCGAAGCTTCCTTCTCGATAATACCCGCAGAGTCTTGATTGCTGGTGGCCCTTTTATGCCTCTTAACAATATTAACTCCCTCCACAATGACCCGATTCTTTCCAGGAATCATCTTTAAGACTTTTCCAGTCGCACCTTTTAGCACACGGCCTTTCTTCTCACAGCCACCGGCGATAACCATCACGGGATCACCAGTTTTTAATTTAGTTTTTAAAGTATCGGCTAAAAGCTTCTTTTCTCGAGCTTTGGCTTTTTGCTTTTTTCTTAAAGACATTAGAGAACCTCGGGAGCTAGTGAAATAATTTTCATAAATTTCTTAGAACGTAATTCTCGAGCAACAGGGCCAAAAATACGATTCCCAATAGGCTCCTTGGCAGCGTTGAGAAGAACTGCAGAATTCGTATCAAACTTAATTAATGAACCGTCCACTCTTGGGACTTCTTTAGATGTCCGAACAATCACTGCCTTATGAACATCACCCTTTTTAATCTTAGAGTTAGCTTGAGCTTCTTTCACGGAAACGACTATCAAGTCTCCTATACCCGCATATCGGCGTTTAGAACCACCTAACACTTTTATACACATCACTTTCTTAGCCCCGGAATTATCCGCAACATCAAGTATGGACTCTTGCTGTATCATGAGAATATCACTCGATAAAAAAACAAATCTTAAATCTAAATTTCAAAGCAAGTAATAAAAAATACCCGCCCACTCTAATTCCTTAAATCCCTAAACGGCCTTTTTCAAAACATTCTGTACACGCCAACGTTTTGTTTTGCTCAATGGCCGGCACTCCACGATTCTAACCTCATCGCCTTCCCCGCAGGCATTAGCCTCATCATGAGCTACATACTTCTGAGAGCTCAATACAAACTTTTTGTATTTAGGGTGCATTTTATGGGTCGTGACCTTCACCACTACGGATTTATCCATTTTGTCACTAACAACTAAACCCTCTTGGAACTTAGCCAGTCCGCGACTCGAACCCTCACTTGAGACTTGATTATCTGTTTCAGCCATTATTCCTCTAAATCTTTTTTAATTAAATCTTCCAACAATATTTGAAATAAAACTCTTTAAGAAGTCGCTCTTTCAGTTAAAACTGTTTTTATTCTCGCCACCTTCCGCCGCAACTCTTTAATTTGCGCAACATTCTCCAACTGGCCACTAAACTTACGGAATCTAAGCTTAAGTATCTCGTCAGAAGTCTCTCGAAGAGTTTTAGCTAAATCTTCTGGTGTCGCTTCGCGAATTTCTTTTACACTCTTGGCCTGACTCATATCCTCAACCCTTAATCCTTTATCTTAATAGTTCTGACGAGCTACAAATTTGGTTTTCACAGGAAGCTTCGCACTAGCAAGCCTAAACGCTTCCTTAGCTGTTTCTTCCGGAACACCTTTGACCTCATACATAATTCTTCCAGAACGAACTTCAGCAACCCACAGCTCTGGAGACCCCTTACCTTTACCCATTCGAACCTCAGCCGGCTTCTTAGTGAGAGGTTTGTCAGGAAAAATTCTAATCCAAATTTTACCGCCCCTCTTTAGGTATCGATTCATCGCCACACGAGCGGCCTCAATTTGCCGATTTGTAATCCACTTGGCATCAACCGCCATGAGGCCATAATCACCAAAAGCTACTTTTGTTCCTCTAGTCTCAACCCCTCTAAGGTGACGAGACTGCTTCATTACTTTTCTATGGCGAACTTTTTTAGGCGATAACATTATTACCTGCTCTCAAATATTTCTGTTCTAACTAAACTCTTGAAAATCCAAGACTTAAAAAATCGGTCTCAAACAAAACTAAACAGCTATCGACTCTGATGAATCAATACCTTCGTCTTTCTCACCACGGAAAATCCAACACTTAACCCCTGTAATCCCATAAGTGGTCAAAGCCTCGGCTGTACCATAGTCGATCTGAGCTCTCAAAGTATGCAAAGGAACTCTCCCCTCCCTTGCCCATTCACGGCGAGCAATATCAGCACCACCGAGTCGTCCCGAGACCGAAATCTTTACGCCTTCAGCGCCCATTCTCATTGCACGACCAACCGCATCCTTCATCGTTCTTCTAAAGGCAACTCGCCGCATCAACTGCCCAGCCACATTTTGAGCAACCAAAGTAGCGTCTAGGTCTGGCTTTCGAATTTCGATAATGTTGATGTCAACATTCTTACTACCATCATCAGCTATAAGCCGTTTAATTTCCTGACGAAGGTCTTCAATATCTTTTCCTTTCTTACCAATAACTAAGCCAGGTCGGGCAGTTCGAACGTTTACTTTCAAACGGTTAGCTGCTCTCTCAATTATGATATTAGAAATCCCTGCACCTGCTAGCTTCTTTTCGACAAATTCTCTTAAGAAAAAGTCTTGGTGCAACTGACGAGCAAAGTCTTTATTGCGTCGTTTATACCAACGCGACTGCCAAGTTTCAGTAACACCTAAGCGAAATCCTAGTGGATGAACTTTCTGTCCCATTTCTTAAATAATCCTTTAATTCGCCTTGATAAAATCTTTACTAAAAATCACTTCCTGATCCTTTCCTAATACTCGTCCAACTGAACTGTAATAGTGCTGTGACGCTTCCTTAGGG
>CALKYB010000227.1 GCA_938003565.1 uncultured bacterium | reverse complement strand
GATTTGCGAGAGCGAAATCTTTATTTGCTCTCTCTTACTTCTACACCCAACCTCACATTTGAAACGTCCATGAGAATCAGTAAACCTAGAATCTGTCAAAACAGATCCAGGGGCTGTAGGGCTTGAGTTACAAAGCCCAGGAAGTAATCTCTCGAAATCTCCCGCACTGCACTCAGCGATACTCATGCCTGGTTGTAAATCTTCGGGATCACATGGCGGGATAATTGGCCGATAGCTCCCCCCGGTGAGCAAGGCCAGTCGGGAAAGATTGGTTGAACCGTAAAACACCCCAGTACCTACAAGCATACTGTCCCAGTCAGTCTGAGCTTCGGAGCAGGCGGTACAATTATCTGGATCGGCGCAGCTGTTACATGTTTTGACATCGCTAATGTTGAAACTGCCGAGTTCTGCCGCATTATCATCAAGACAAGCGCTCTCTGTAGGATCCATTCCTTTTCGGAAAAGTTTATGTGCCCCTGAATGCTCACCAGTATGAACAAAATGAAACTCAATCCCGGAATCAACATAACGACCTGAAAGAACGCTCTCCACATCACTCATCGAGGCAACATAATCTGAATAAGTTTTTCCACAGCTCCCAGCTAAACAGTTGCTCAAACCATCGGATAACAGAATAACCATATTCTCACTAAGAGCCGAATTTGAGGCGTTTGCAAGTAAGTTTGCAGCCTCATTTAGGGCCCTCGGCAGATCTAAATCATCGCCAAAAAAAGGTAAGAAATGATGATGTTGAACTCTTTTAGAGAAATAATCATAACTCTGCTCTTCAACATCAATAACCTCTCTAAGTCGCTGCATGATATCCAAATTGTCGCTTCCTGCTGCGACTGAAAAAGGCGGGGCCACAATAAGGGGATCGTTCAAATCAGTTGGAACCGAAACTCCTGAATGAAAGCGACGATAATAATTGTCTAAAACATCATCGAACCCTATAACCGCAGATGAATCAAATGGCTGAAGAAGTTTGTAGGAGTGGTTCAATCCGGATAAAATTGAGGAAATAGGCTCCGGACCAACATTGTCCGTGCCAGCACAATCCAACATGTATCCAGCGACAACTCCAATATGATCCTGAACTTGGCAGTGTGCATCAACATAATAAAATCCATATTTGGTAGATTGAGCTAGCTCCAAACCTATGAAATCATCCATATAATGTTTCGGCATCGCATTTCGAAACTGAAGCGAATGAGAAGCGTCATCCCGTTGCGGAAGTGAGGCCAAATTATTAGTCCAAAGCTGATTAGGCTCCATCAGATCACTTGGAGAAAATGAAATTGCTGCAGCTGCAGGACTAGCCGGATCAGATGCCTGAGAAGGAAACGATGCAAAAGTACATGCGCTCGGAGAACTACAGCTAAGAACTGTATTTGTAGGTACTCCAGTCTTAATATGAGGTTGGCAGCCGGCAACAGTTGCCTCTCCACAACCGTAGCCATACTCTGATGCAAAACTCATATTAATAGAACCATCAATATAAGGAGATAAGAAAAACGAAAGATAATCTCCAGGGTAACCTGTAATGTCCGTTGCGGCAGTTTGAACTTGATTTGCAACGAAATGAGATTCGCGAAACGCTGAGCGGGAAAGATCAACAAGAAACACTACGTTTTTGGGGTATAGAGCTGCAGTAGCAACTGAATTCAACCTGCTAGTTTTCGCGCCTGCTATACCCATGAAAAAAGTTTTAATAGGATTACTTTCCGGTACACTCAGTGACACCCGGTATGAATTAATTTTTTCAACACCACTGCTTACTTCACTATCTGTCATCTCTAAGAAGCAAGGCTTTCGAAAAATATTACTCGGACAAGGACAGGGCGCTGTTGGAGAAAACAATGATGCTGGATCTGAGCACCCTGGATCATCGAAAAACCACTTACCATATTGAACATGCGCGTAATCGTCCACGGTATCACCCACCGTGTCTCTCAAGGTTGGGTCAGCTCTATTACCATCGCTAAACATATAGTTTTTATCTAGCATTGATTGAGCCTTATCTCGCCCAATGATAATTTTTTGCAATTCGGTAGAAGCATTGGAGTTTTTCCAGGCATGCAAGGCGGCTGAGGCAACCCTCTCAGCATTATGCTCCTGTCTTACTCTGGAAACTATTAACTGCGAAGTATCAATAGACAAGCCGACGAAAAGAACCACAACAACAGCTGAAATAGCCAAAAACGGTAAGATCGCTCCTTCTTCACCACGAGAGTAGTTAGAAAGCCTAGAGTATAGTTTTATTCTCTCAGTTAAAGACACAGAATTCCCAAAACTTGTAGAAACCACAGAGCTGACGAAAAGTAGATTACTCCGTCGTGTTCCTCTAACACTATAAACTTGGTGCTAGGACCTCACAACTAATTTTGACTAAATACCGGTGTTTGGAATGATAGTTAAGATAGCTCAAACCCCTCGCCTAGAGCCTAGAAGTGGCGAATTAGTCATCGGAGAGTCAAGGTAGGCAAAAAAAACCTACTCAAGAAATTACACGGGGTTTGTTGAAGTCAGGTATGGCCCCTGGCCCTCCACTTTCAACTTCCATCCATTGACCACGGGGAAGACACTTTTGTAAGTAGCTGTTAATGTAAGTTTAACCACCTCTCCATCCGATGGATTTCCACTGGCCGTGGCAGCCGCTAGAGAAGAATAGTCAGATTGCACACAAAAAGAATTTTCTAGAACATTTAGGTCCTTATCCTCAAAAGCTTCAGTAGCCAAACCAACAACTTTGCTTTGCAACTTATGATGGCTCCCTGAGGCAGGAGCGGAAGAAACTCCAGAACAGTTGGTTCCATCCAACCCCATACTAAATGCCCCTTCCTCAAGCTGTTGGGCGGTTGAGGCGAGTTCTACTCCGTTGTTGGCTAGTCTATTCATTGAGGAATAAGCACTAAATAGCCCGGCACAATCTACAAACCCGAGAGCGAGAATTGCCATAAAAGGAGCTGCTATCGTAAACTCCACGAAACCAGCGCCTTTCTCATCTTGGCGGAAACTATTAATAAATCTAAACACTTATAACCTATTTTCAAATAACCTGAACTATATAAACTGCTCTCAATACGAGTTTCTAGTAGTAGAGAGCTAACAACCTATAGTAATTATCGGGAATTTAGCGAAAAAACTTAAGCTTCTGGTCTGATGACCTTTTAAATAAACACTAGCTAGGGCAAGCACTTAGTGAAAAATAGGGGAATTAAAGTCAAATTATCTGCAGTTCTTACAGCTAATAACTTCTACCAATTTCTTCCTGCTGCGATGATAACTACGGGTGAGATCCTCATCAAAATCCCCTTTCCAAACAGCTCTGTCCTTCCTAGACAAACTTCTTGGACCCGAAAGCACCAGAGATTTCCCACCTGGTATTTTAACATTTACCACTATATCTTCTGCAGTCACTTCACCCGCATTTATTATATTCAACTCGATACTCTTTAGCTTCACCGATCCACCGCCAAAATGAAATACCCCCTCTGGCTCACCAACACTCCTTAGACGAGTTAACTCTATCGCTGAGTCAGCCTTCTCAGTAAGTTTGTTGCCAACCTTTGATAAGCCGCCAGCAGAGGAGCTCTCACCAGGACCTCGAGAATCAAATATCTTTTCACCCTTCTTAATAAATTTAATTTTTGATTTATCGTCAATAAGTTTCTCTTCAATCAACCTATCCAGCACTTTGCGAGTACTACGAGAAGCATGTTTCGATAAGGGTCTGTTTAGAACATCTCTCAACTTAGAGTTTGCCCCTGACTCGACGAGCAAATTCATAATCTCATGATCATCGTTCTGAACGGCTCTAAATAAAGGAGACATTCCATCTTTATCTTGAATATCAAGTTCCGCTCCAGCCTCAACCAACAAACGACTAGACTCTAAACTCCCACTCTCAACGCTATAATATAAGGGGCTCAAACCATAGGCATCTATAGAATTAACAATAGCACCACTTTGTATAAGACTCCCCACAATCGAAGTATCACCTTTCTTGGCCGCTAAAACTAATGCTGAGCGATTCATTCTATCTTGCAAGTTAACCTCAGCGCCTGATTTGAGAATCTTGGTGACCAGTTCATCATCGCCATTTATCACCGCTAGAATTAATGGAGTCTGCCCTTTTGAATTCGGAGTGTTTGCCTCAGCTCCGTAGTCAATTAAAAGAGAAGATACTTCTACTTTTCCCTCGCTCAAAGACCAATTTAGGATAGACTCCCCACCGGTATTTTTCGTATTGGGTGATATTCCGCCATCTAATAGAATTTTAATACTTTTCAAGTCATCTGTCTCAATAGCTTCAAATAAACTTGAGGTTTCCAGTTTGAGTTGAGAACCTAAAAGCCCTTTTAGCGCTGAGAATTCAGTATTCAAAGCAAATTCCGCCCCAAGTATCAGTCCCAAAGCCTTGCGATTCATAAAATCATTGGTTCTAATCATAGTAAGAACACCCAACAAAAGAGCAAAAAAGCAAAGTCCTTTAATTAAACTCCTCCTCTTTTTCTTCTGCTTTAGGCTTCTTCCCCTCCCTCGATAGTGATTGCTTTTAGCTGAAGTCATAGCCTGAGATATTACCGGCCGACTCACTGTGTTTGAGCCTAAGTCAGAACGATACTGATCAATATACTCTCGAACCTCTCCCATGGTTTGAAAACGATCTTCCGGTCTTTTCTCGCCACAAATTTGTACAAATTCTTCATACCAACCGGGAAGGCCTGCGTTAAAGTCGCGAATCCGAGGCATAGGTGTGCGCAAATGCATAGCGGCTAATTGTAAATAGCTATCATCCTGAAAAGGCCTTCGTCCGCATGCCGCCTCAAAAGCAATTATACCAAGAGCATAAATATCTCCCCTTTGATCTACTTTACAGCCTCGAAGCTGCTCAGGGGCCATATAGTATGGTGTGCCTACAGCCTCCCCCGATTGAGTCAAACCATGATCAGCCTCTAACAAACGAGCAAGTCCAAAATCAGTAACCTTAACTTCACCAAGAGAACTTATGAGAATATTGTCGGGTTTCAAATCCCTATGAACTACTCCATGGCGATGTGCATGCTCCGCCCCCAGAACGACTTTATAAATAATGTTTAATATTTCAGCGAAAACTAGACGCTCGTGACTAGGAGCATAGATGTATTGATTAAAGCTTTTACCTTTGACAAACTCCATACTAAGATAGGCTGTTCCCAGCCCATCTTCACCAAAATCGAAAATTTTAGTTACATTAGGATGAGAGAGCTTTCTTGCAACTAAGACTTCATTTCGAAAACGAGCAAGAGTTGTGGGATCCTTAACATGTTGAGGATAAAGAAGTTTCAACGCTACAACTTCATCGTTTAAAGAACGATCTAGTACCTTGTAGACTGCCCCCATCCCGCCGCGCCCCAACTCTGACACGATCTCGTAGCGACCATCAATGAGTTTACCAGCAACTGAAACAACTCCCTGAGGACCCATAGCAGGTGAAGACTCTGGGGTTAGAGACCGTTCTTCATCTATGTCAAATCCATCATCCATTCAAAAATAACTATTTTTTTAAATTCA
>CALKYB010000226.1 GCA_938003565.1 uncultured bacterium | reverse complement strand
CATTCTTACTGGTTAGGGAGATATCATCTTCAATCAATTCTAAAAGATTTCCAAAAGAAGGGTCTTTGAATGGTTGATTTCTTAAATTAAATCCGATTTGAGTGCAGAGAATTAGACCTAAAATGGCCGCTATGCTCATCCATGTGCTTATAAATTTGGGGGAAAGTTTGTAAATCCCAAGACCACTGGCGAAGATCATCAAGGGCGCAATTGGAAGCATCATGCGAGAAGATCCACCAGTGGGGTAAACTGCTATAAGTGTTAGTCCTGCCAGTAGGCAAGTAGCTCCTTGAGGAGATTTTTTTAGCATTTCGAAAAATCCGACAACAACTACTCCGATGAAACTTAGAGCTATGAAAAAGCCGATGTAGGGAACTCCTATTCGCTTGAGATTTTCCAATCCTGGGATAATAAAACCGCAAATTGTGTAGGGAATATGCCAAACAACGTTCTCCCTAACTCTCATCAGAAATTCACCTATCGATGCCTTCTTGCCTCCATTCTCAAACCCTCCAGCTTTCGCTAGTTGGATTGTGTCCTTAGAAAGGATTTCTGAGAGATAGGTTACATTGTGTGATCCTTCAAATTGTTTGTTGGCACTAAAAAGCGTCCAAGTGCCGAAAACTAGTAAGATCGCAACTAGAGCATGTAGCTGAGGGTTGGTAGAAAATTTTCTTCCCCGAATCCAGAGGCTGCTGCCGGCTAGAGCAAAAGCTGGGATTAGGACAAGTCCGTTGCCTCTAAATAAAACAGTAATTGAGGATAGTAATGTCAGGAGTAGGGAGAGTGGTAGAACGTTGCTGTTGGAGCTGGGTGAGACCAAACGCTTAGAAATTTTTTCGCTAAGCCAAAGGCTAGTTAGAAAAAACAGTAGGTAGGGAACCTCACTCATTATTCTATGGGAATAATCAAAATATATTGGATTGACAGCTAGCAGTATGGCTAGAGCAGCGGCTGATTTGCGATCGATGGAGTTTCGTAGATAGAGGTAGAAAAAGCCTAGGGTTAAGAAACTAGTACCCACGGTCAATAACTTGAGAAGTTGAAAGTCTAGATCTGTAAAACGAAGCCACACTGAAAGGAGCAAGGGAAAGCCGGGTAGAAAGTGTTTAGTGGGGTAGCTGCCATCAAGTAAAATACTTTTAGCAAGTCTGATATAGTAAAAACAATCATTGCTTTGATCTACTCTATAGTCTGGATAGGGGTTAAGAAAAAAGAGGTAGAGCGAAGTTAAGAGTATCGAAAATCCAAACAGAAAAATTTTAGCTTTGCTTTGCATATCCGTTGTGCCCGCAATGTCGATTTGAAACTGGTTGGGAGATTTGATAATGCCCAATGCTAGGCAATAGCTCAAGTTCTATTGGGTGTAAGTTAGCTGAAGGATTCTAGGGTATTCGCTATCAGTAATCTGCGAGGCAGTTTTTTTTTGTTGTAAGATAGTTGGCGATCAATAGTAGGGGATCAATTAGGATGAGATCTGGAAAAACCTATTTGTTAACAGTTTTTTAACCGTTTTGTTCTAAATGTTTAATAACAGTATTGAGAGTATCGATGAGAGGCTCAAAGAACTCGCGAAGAGTATCCTTACCAGAAAGATTGGGTCTTCTGTCCCCCTGAAGGGAAGTCGAAGTCAAATGGAGTTTTACTGCCAAATCAGCGACCAAGCTGATTGTTTGCCCCACTTCTTCCTTATTTTGGTAGTCTTCTGATAAAGAGTCGATCGTAGCTACTAGGGATATTTTGAGACTATCAATTTCTCTCACACGTTGTCTCAAGTCCCTAGGAGTTATGTGTGCAAGTTGACTAATCATCGTCTTCGAGCGTCCTAAGAGTTGAGCGTTATTTAACTTAACAGTCACTTGTAAATCTGTGAGACTTACAAGTTCTCTAAGAGTCTCTACATGTCGTTGAGCCTCCCACCCTGTCCTGTGCTTAGCGAGATTGTTCATAACCTTCTCCAGGTTCTCATCATATAATTTAAAAAATTAAATGATAAGAAATCCGTTACTCTTATATACCGAAATGAGAAAGAACCAAGCAAAGAGCGAGTCCAGTTTCTGATAGCGTAATGCAATTGGTCTAACTCTAGTTTCAGCTTAGCAAATAGAGATTAGCAAGTCTTGATGGTGCAAAAACGGTTTGTAAGTTCTTTAGAGATTCCCAGCCTAGTCTCGAGTCAGATTAATTCAGACTGAGGTATCTCTACTAAGTAGTTGAAATATTGAGCCTTTAAGGGGGATCCCTGACAGCTTCAGCCCTGAGATCGAAACAGTGAAGCTGAGGGTCCTGAGACTACGCTAAGGGACTTGCTCCCGTTATTTAAAACCTATCAACCTTAAATTTTTCAAGAATAAATTCTCCCTTCCCCCAAAATATCTCTGTTCCAAGTTCGATAGTGTTCATACATGATTTGGGGTTTAGTTTTGGCACACCCATGGCTGGGCCGTGTTTGAGGGTCCAATCAACGAAGGTATTCCAGTTGATGATGCCTGAATTCGATGGTTTTTGTCTTACAAAAGATACATAGCCCCATTTGAGATTCTTGTTTAGCCAAACGTCCCACATTGCACCATCGAGCTTCACCTCACCGATTTTATCAGTTCCACCGGATCGTATCGTTGGTTTTCCAACCCATATCATTAATTCAAATTCTTGGTTGTCTGGTCGTATGTCACATGTGGTGTGAAAGAATGATTCTAGGGCGACGTTTCGCTCACCGATACCGTTTTCTCTATACTGGTATGTGACCTTAAAGTTTTCTAAGTCTTTAATAAACGCCGGTAGTCCAAGTTCAGCTGCGCTTCCGGAGGGAGTGGATTGACGCTTATGGCCATAGTAAACTTGTGGGTAGGCTTTTACGTCATATTTCCCCCCATCTGCTTCAGTAAGGAAATCATATCGCCAAACTGGAACAGGGTTCTCTACAGTTCCAGTTAGTTCGATACATAGACTGTAATTTTTTTTGCGCATACTACGACCGTTCCAAACATTATTTTGAATCATGTTTTGTTCATAGGGAATTAAGGCCCAATTATCGCAGCGCTCTTTGTTAAATGACCAAGGACTTTTGTCTTTAGATGTAGGTTTATTTTTATGGGGAGATGAAGTAGCTGAGTTTGATTGAGCAATGGCTTCAGCGGTTAAGGCCAATGTTAAAGTTAGAGTTAGTACGAATATTATGCGAGTCATCATTATTGCCTTTTTTGGATAGTAGCTAATTATTAGCACTAAATTTTGTCCAAATTCGTGATCTATTATTCGGTGAAGGTTTTTGTAATCTCTATGTAAACCATGCGGTTAAGAGTTGATCCTACTACTTAAGAGCAATTATGGGCAGAATTCTAGTCCATGAAAATGTGTCCATAGTTATATGATTGGGCTCGGTGTTTTTTCTCTAGTTTTAGAGAGTTTTGCTAGCTTGTATGCTTTTTTTGTCTGGATTTCGCAAGATTAGTTTATGAGCCTTGGTCTCGAGTGGGCTCTAGAACTTTGTTGGAGAAATGTTATAAAGGTTGAGGCCTCGCTTAGAAGCGGGAGACAGTGGGTTAATTTAAGATTTTCTTGGTAGATTTTATGTTTAAAAATTTCATCGCATCTTTCGGATTTGTTTTTCTATTTTTGGGATTTTTAATTTTTAGTAATTCATACAAAATTGTCGATGCAGGTCATGTTGGTGTGGTTAAGCGTCTAGGTGCTATCAAGAAGACCGTTTTGCCAGAGGGGTTTCATTTCAAGATCCCGTTTGTTGATCACATTGAGGAAATGGATATCAGACTGACCAAAGCAGAAACATCTTCTGCTTCCTCATCCCGCGATCTTCAAAGTGTAACAACTAAAGTTACAGTTCAGTTTTCGCTAAATGGAGGAATTGCACCATTGACCTTTCAGAAGATTGGAAATCGCGATGATTTAAGAGGTATTCTAGTTTTGCCAGCGATACAGGAGTCGGTGAAGGCTGTTACCGCCCAGTATTCCGCTGAACAACTGATTACAAAGCGTGAAGAGGTTAAGATACAAATTCAAAAAGCTATATCTAATTTTATTAGCGCTACCCTAAAAGAGAAAGGTGTCCCTGGAGCTATGTCTATTGCGAACGTGGCTATCACTGATTTTGATTTTTCTCAGGAGTTTAACAAAGCGATTGAATTGAAGGTTAGGGCGGAGCAGGAAGCTTTGCAGGCTAAAAACGAAAAATTAAGACGAGTAACTCAGGCGGAAGCTGCAGCTGAGGAGAAAAAACTGGCTGCTGCTGCATCTGCATTTGAAACAGAGATTCAATCTAAAGCTCGAGCGGAAGCTATTCGAATTGAGGCGGAAGCTTTGAAGAACAACCCTCAACTTATTCGTCTGCGAAGTATTGAGCGCTGGAACGGTCAATTGCCGAAAATTAGTGGAGGTGGAGCAGTTCCGTTTATCGACGTTAGCAAACTTGAATAGTTAGTGGAGCCCAGACTGGCGGGCTTTGTTTGATATTTTCTGGTCAAAACCTAAGGACTAGTTGCGTGTTGAGGGTCGCAGGCCTGGTGTAGAGTTTTCTTCTCTAATGAGGCACCACTTTTTGGTAAATGAATCCACGCCTTTTTAAATTTCTTCCGTTTTTTATTTTGGTAGTCGTAGGGCTAGGGGTTTATTTTGCTAACTCTAATAATCTGCCCGGGTTCGATCGCGTTAACGCTGCGGATAGGCTCTCTCGAGTTAAGCTCGGAGGTGATTACTATGTCCTGGTTAAGCTAGTAGAGTTGAGAGCTTCGCAAGATAGTGGAGAGCGATGGGATAGTGACGGCTCCGCACCTGACTTGAGTGTTACACTTGGTTGGCGTGGCGCTGATATTTTTAAGAGTTCAGTGAAGGAAAATACATTTCTTGCTCAGTGGTCAACATCTGAAGTCGATTTACGTAAAATAGCGTTGAGTGGCCAAAATACATCCATTGATGACATGATTAAAGGGGGTAGGATTTCAATTCGAGCGGGGGAGAGTATTACTCTTAGCGTGTTTGATGAAGATCTTCTTGGGATAAAAGAGTTGGCTGGAGTTGTGAAACTGTCTACATCTGAGTTGCTTCTCGGAGAACAGACTCTTAACTTTAAGGAAGGGGGGGGTAAGACGCGTCATTCTTAGAGTCCTGGATATGGAAGAGAGTCATGATATTTTGAAATGAAGATTCATTTACTCTGTTTTGTCTCCAGCTTGTTCTTTGCTTTGGGAGTTTTCTTACCTTGCTTGGAAGTTGACCCCCAGTATGGAAGTTTCACTGGAGCTGTTAAGATTCTTTCACCTGAGTACGGCGAGAAAAAAGTTTTTTCTATAGTGTCAGGAATTTTTGATCTTCTCTCTGAAGGGGAATTGTTTATAGGATTCATTCTACTCTTTTTCTCTCTGGTTTTTCCACTTCTGAAATTGAGTGTTCTTTGGAGTGTGCATGCCAGTAGGGTTGGTGGGGAAGTGCCTGGGAGGACTCTCGAGCTTCTGTCTCATCTTGGAAAATTCTCGATGCTAGATATATTCGTAATAGCTTTGTTGGTTTTAGTTCTAAAGGGTATGCCCGGAGGAACAGAAGTGAAACTTTTGCCGGGAGTTGTTTTTTTTGCCTTGTCTGTTCTATTGGCCATAGTGGCCAAGATTAAAGTAGTCAATTAGTCAGAATAGTTGTTGCTCTGGTAGCTAAAAATTATTAGATCTAGATGTGCAGCCCCCTAGAGTCCGTGGCGTATAAGTCGGGTAAGTTAGAGGCTTTGCTCTTTTGTTAACTTTTTTAGGAATTTAGAAAATGTTCGTGAAGATATTACTAGCTACACTTTTTTTGGCTTCGCTTTTCTTATCAGGTTGTGGAACCAGTTACGAGGAGCGTGTTCGGAATGCAGGGATTAAGAGTGATAAATCTCAAACAGCCTCGGCAATTACAAAGAGTTCTCAGAAGTCAAAGACCTTATTGGGAGCGGTATCCAGTGGGGGTTCTGAGCCCAAGAAAGGTGATGAGAGTGAAGATAAAGCTGACAAAGTAGAGAGCGAGGTGGAGTCTTCACAAGAATTGGATTTAGTTAAAAAGAGTGAGGCTAAGCCTGAGCCAAAAAAAGCAGAGGTGGCGAAGATTAAGGATTCCTCGGAGGATCTAGTGGCGACAGCTCGACAAAAAGCGTCGGAAGTTACTGATGTTGTTAAAGAAGAAGCTGATGCTAAGCAGTCTTTAGGTGCAAAGGGAGAGGAAGCTCGTGTTGCTGCGAAGGCTGATGATTCCAATGCTGCAGCCAGTATTATGAAACGGACAGCTAGGGTTAAAGAATTGGCGAATAGTAAAAAGGCTGACTATATAAAGAACCTAGACGAAGAATTTGCAAAATTCGATAAGGAGCTGGAGCTTGCAAAGGAAAAGGCTTTGAAAATCGTCACCGACGCAAAAGCAAAGGTCTCAAAAGACATGGAGGTATTCAATTCTAGTTTGGCTGAGACGGAGAAGAGTTTAGCGAGTGCTAGTAGTTTGGATGCTAAAGGAATAGAGCAGTTAAATAATTCTCTGGATCGAATAGTAGGTGAGTTGAAAGAATCTTTGGGTGTTGAATAGAATCGAGGCAACAAAGCTAGTGCTTGTCTTCTAAGGGAGAGTTTTTATGAGTAGTGAATCAGCGTCAGGGGGTATTCTGGTAGGCGGCTCCTCAAATGGAGAAAAAGTGTCCATATTGCCTAAGATGGCGAACCGTCATGGCTTGATTGCTGGTGCTACTGGAACTGGTAAGACCGTTAGTATGCAAGTTCTAGCTGAGGGGTTTGCCCAGCAAGGAGTTCCTGTTTTCGCAGCTGATGTGAAAGGTGATCTCTCTGGAATTTCTAAGGAAATAGTTCCAAATGAAAAAATAAAAGAGCGCCTCGATAAGATAAAGATTGATTCCTACAGTCCCCGCGGTAATCCAGTGTTGTTTTGGGATTTCTTTGGAAAAACTGGGCACCCAGTGCGTACAACAGTTTCTGAAATGGGTCCCTTGCTGTTAAGTCGCTTAATGGATCTTAACGATGTTCAAGAGGGAGTGTTAGAGATTGCCTTCACCATTGCTGATGATGAGGGTCTTCTACTATTGGATCTCAAAGACTTGAAATCGATGATTCAGTGGATGGATGAGAATGATAAAGAGTTGAAGAAAGAATATGGTAATCTTTCTGCCGCAACTCTTGGAGCTATTCAAAGGCGATTGGTAACTTTGAATGAGGGAGGTGGGGACATATTTTTTGGAGAACCAGCTCTCAAGTTAGATCATATTATGCAAAAAGACTTTTCTGGCAATGGAGTCATTAGTGTTCTTGATGCGACTAGTTTGATGTCAGATCCTCGCCTTTATTCTACTTTTCTCTTGTGGTTGCTCTCAGAGTTGTTTGAGCAAATGCCGGAAGTTGGGGATCCGGAAAAGCCCAAACTGGTATTTTTCTTCGATGAAGCTCACCTCCTCTTTGATGAAACTCCTAAAGCTTTACAGAGTAAGATTGAGCAGGTGGTACGCTTAATTCGCTCCAAAGGAGTGGGTGTATATTTTGTTACTCAAAACCCTATGGATATTCCAGAGGAAGTTCTCGGGCAGTTGGGGAATAAGGTTCAACATGCTCTGAGGGCGTTTACCCCGAAAGATCAGAAAGCTGTCAAAGCCGCAGCTCAAACTTTTCGTTCCAACCCAGACTTGGATACAGAGAAGATTATCACGGAGCTAGGCGTTGGTGAGGCTTTGGTTTCGGTTCTTGATGCTGATGGAACACCTACGGTGGTTCAAGAGGTTTTGATTGCTCCGCCAGAATCTCAAATCGGCCCGATTTCTCCTGAAGAAAGAGAAGGGAGGTTTAGCTCCTCTCCCCTAAAAGGGGTTTATGAGGAAATGGTTGATAGGGAGTCAGCATTTGAATTGTTGAAGAAAAGAGAAGAGGACCTAAGAAAAGCCCAGGAAGCTGAAGAAGCGGAAGAGGAAGCTTATGAAAGAAAGACTAAGCGTAAATCTAAGGGGCATAATCGACAGGGTATGGGAGAAGCCTTTCTTAAATCAATGATGAGAAGTGTGGGGAGTTCCATGGGTAGACGGGTCATGAGGGGACTTTTGGGAAGTCTGAAGAGATAGTTTTATAGTTGGTTGCTATCCACCAAACTCCTTGTTTTATATTCGGCCTGGTTATGGGTTAGCTCAGGATCAAGCTTGTCGTGAGTTGTTTGAAATTT
>CALKYB010000225.1 GCA_938003565.1 uncultured bacterium | reverse complement strand
TTCAACAAAAGACATATCAGGACTAATGTCTTTAGCCTCGTAGGTCTCGAGTGTTCCTTTTTTGTCAGAACTCTTTTGCCGCCAAACTTTTAGTGTGAAATCCATCCTATTTGTAGCTCCTCACTGATAGCTTAACATTTTCAAACTTTAGTTTTTCTTTATGAAGTTTTGGAGAACTTACGTCGCCAGTGTATTCCCAAGCACTAACATGAGAGTATTTATTGTCGAGCCTTTTGGCCTCACCCTCTTCAGTCTGGCTTTCTTCTCTAAAGTGTCCCCCGCAAGACTCTTTTCTCTCAAGAGCATCGTGACACATTAATTCATCAAATTCGAGGAAGTCTGCAACCCGACCAGCCCGTTCTAGCTGTTGGTTAAAGTCTGCTGCCTCTCCTAGGACATTTACATTTTCGTAAAACTCTTCCCTTAGAGCAGGTATTTTTTTCAAAGCATCTTTGAGGCCGGATTCGTTTCTAGACATTCCGCAATGATCCCACATGATATTGCCGAGTTCTCTATGGAATGTATCCGGAGTTTTCTTACCTTTAATCGAGAGTAGCTTAGAAACTCTTGATGTAACTTCTTCGTGAGTTTTAGCAAAGGAGGAGTCCTCAGTATCTATTTTTTCTGGATTCTCAGAGGCTAAGTAGTTTCCAATGGTGTAGGGAAGTACAAAGTAGCCGTCAGCCAGTCCTTGCATTAGTGCACTAGCTCCCAAGCGGTTAGCTCCGTGGTCAGAAAAGTTTGCTTCTCCAATGACGAATAGGCCAGGAATGGTGCTCATTAAATTGTAGTCTACCCAGAGGCCACCCATGGTATAGTGTGGCGCTGGAAAAATCCTCATCGGAACTTCGTAAGGGTTCTCTCCAGTAATTTTCTGATACATGTGAAAAAGGTTTCCGTAGCGCTGGCGGATTGTGTCGTCACCAAGTCTAGCAATGGCATCTCGGAAATCGAGGTTTACACCTTTTCCAGTTGGTCCAATGCCACGACCCTCATCGCAAGCTTCTTTCGCACTTCGAGAAGCAATATCTCGAGGGGCTAAGTTTCCAAAGCTTGGATATTTTCTTTCTAAATAATAGTCGCGTTCTTCTTCTGGGATTTCGTTAGAAGGTCTAGTGTCACCTTTCTTCTTCGGGGCCCAAATTCTTCCATCGTTTCGGAGACTCTCACTCATCAAAGTAAGTTTAGCCTGACTCTCACCAGCTGCTGGAATGCAAGTAGGATGGATTTGAGTGTAGCACGGGTTAGCAAAGGCAGCCCCTCGCCGGTGAGCTCTCCAAGTGGCAGTTACGTTACATCCTGTGGCGTTGGTTGAAAGATAGAAAGCGTTTGAGTATCCGCCTGAGGCCAAGACAACTGCGTTAGCACTGTGTCTGGTAACCTTTCCTGTAACCAAGTCCCTTACGATAATTCCTCTAGCCTGACCATCAGAAACAACCAGGTCTAGCATTTCTGTTCGAGGAAACATTTTGACAGTTCCTTTTTGGATTTGCCGACTCAGAGAGGAGTAGGCACCTAAAAGAAGTTGTTGTCCTGTTTGACCTTTAGCATAGAAAGTTCTCGATACCTGGGCTCCACCAAAGGATCGGTTTGCAAGTTGTCCACCATACTCTCTAGCAAAGGGAACTCCTTGTGCAACGCATTGGTCGATAATATTACGGCTAACTTGAGCTAGTCGATAAACATTGGCCTCGCGAGATCTAAAATCGCCCCCCTTAATGGTGTCGTAGAAAAGACGAAAAACGCTGTCGCCATCTCCCTGGTAGTTCTTAGCTGCATTGATACCACCTTGAGCTGCGATACTATGGGCTCGTCTCGGGGAGTCTTGAAAGCAGAAGCAGCTAACATTGTAGCCAAGCTCAGCAAGAGTAGAGGAGGCCGAAGCTCCAGCTAGTCCAGAGCCAACCACTATTATATCAAATTTTCTTTTATTAGCAGGGTTTACAAGTTTACTGCTAAACTTATGATTTTCCCACTTATCAGCTAGAGGTCCATCAGGGATGTTGGAGTTAAGTTCCACGGTTTATCAAAATCCTCTTTAAAAAGTTATTTTGCTAACTAAGTTTATACAGAGTTTTTACTTTTAAAGTCTATACTTTTAAAATTCCACTCAACACCGCAACTGGAATTGATAGGTAGCCGAGAGTAATTACGATAGCCAAAATAGGGCCAATTTTCTTAATCAATGGAGTGTAAACTGGGTGGTTGATTCCTAGAGATTGAAAAAAACTAGAGATTCCATGGCTTAAGTGAGCTCCTAGTAATATCAAGGCGAATACGTAAGGAATTGTGACAATCTTCTCTTGGAAGCCGTGCACCACCATTTTGTAAACGTCGAATCTGCCAGCAGGATCTACTAGATTGAAAAATTCAGGTTGAATCTTGCCAAGCGTGAAGTGGAACAAATGACCAATTACAAAAAGTAGTATGAATGATCCACTCACACCCATGTTTTTTGACGCCACAGAAGCAACTACGCTCTTCTTAACTTTATACTTGGCGGGTCGGGCTGCTCGGTTAGCTCTACTTAAGGATATGGCAGAGAAAATATGCAGCACGAAGATTCCTATAAGTCCTGCTCTAGCTACCCATAGTAGTCCGCCTAGATCCTTAAGAGATTGAGCGTAAGTATTGAGAGCTTTGGGACCACAAAAAATTAGGAGGTTCCCAAGTAAATGCGCAATAATAAACCCAATCAGGCCTAGGCCGGTTAAGCCCATAACCATTTTTTTACCGATTGATGAAGAGAAAAAACTAATTAGTGGTTTCATAGTTGTAGAACGCTTGAAATTTTTATGTTGGTTTCGGAAATAGAGCCATTTAAGCTGTCAAAAACTAGGCATTCCTTGAGCTGACTGCTATAGCAGTTTTAGCTAATATTACAATAAACTTATTCAATTAGCAGTTATTGAGCTAGTGCAAACTTGTGGTGAAGTATTGCTTTTCTCTAGATCGAAGCAGAGCGAAAACAAGAGCAGCTAAGGCTCTGATAATTATAATAAAATGTTAGTGCAAGAATAAACACTAGGTTTAAGATGAATGAAGCAAGTTTCACGGTAGGCCTTATTCAAGATGCTGTAGGCCAGAGTGACCAAGATACACTAGAGCAGGCCCTGGATTCGATACGAGTCATAGCAAAAAAAGGTGCTCAAATTGTTTGTTTGCAAGAAATTTTCTCCAGCCGATACTTTTGTACGGTCGAGAACAGTGAGCTTTTTGATCTGGCTCAAGCAGTAGATGGCCCGCTAGTAAGTAAGATGTCCAAACTGGCGGCTGAGTTAGAGATAGTCTTGGTTGTTCCTTTTTTTGAAAGGCGAGCCCCAGGGGTTTATCACAATAGTGCAGCGGTAATTGATGCCGATGGATGTATCTTAGGTGTTTATCGAAAGATGAACATCCCTGATGACCCTCTTTACTATGAGAAGTATTACTTCACTCCGGGGGACCAACCTGGTTTTGAAGTCTTTCAAACTCGCTATGCCAAGATAGGAGTGCTGATTTGTTGGGATCAGTGGTACCCCGAAGCTGCTAGAATTGCTTCCCTGAAGGGAGCAGAAGTTCTGTTTTACCCTACTGCGATTGGTTGGCACCCTGCTGAGAAAGAATCTGAAGGAAAAGCGCAGCTACAAGCTTGGCAAACCATTCAGCGTTCACACTCAATTGCTAATGGCGTTTTTGTGGCTTCAGTAAACCGAGTTGGTTTTGAGCCGACGGAGGGAACTGATGGACTAGAGTTTTTTGGATCTTCTTTTGTTACAGATCCAATTGGTAGAGTTTTAGCACAGGCTTCGGAGAGTGTACCGGAGCAGTTGGTGGTTGAGTGTCGGCGCCGACTCATTGAAGAGACCCGTCGTAACTGGCCGTTTCTAAGGGATCGGCGGGTAGATGCCTACGGTCCCATTACTTCAAGATTTCTGGATGTTCCAGCTGAAAAATAGCAATTTTTCAATCTTTTTACT
Organism: uncultured bacterium; assembly: GCA_938003565.1. Classification (GTDB taxonomy): domain Bacteria; phylum Bdellovibrionota_C; class UBA2361; order SZUA-149; family CALKYB01; genus CALKYB01. Next base: position 18,192 of record CALKYB010000225.1, on the reverse strand, counting down.
TTCGGAAAGATTTTTCTCCCTACTAGAGAGAAAAGTAACAGACAATGTCGTAATTTATAAGTGAGTTTTTAATGAGTGAGTTTTATTTTCCAGCGGAGTGGGAGTCGCATCGGGCTACATGGTTAGCTTGGCCTCACAATTCAGAAGATTGGCTAGGAGATTTAGAACCTGTTTTTGCGAGTTACGCCAAATTAATCCAGGAATTGCGTTTAGTTGAGACGGTAGAGTTAGTTGTTCAGGATTTAGATAGCGCAAATGAAAAACTACGCAGTTTTGGCGTCGAGCTCGGGGTAAATTCAAAAAATTTAAACATCCATCAAATAAAAACTGATCGAAGTTGGCTTCGAGATTCCATGCCAACAGCAGTGCGTAGAGAGGGGAGTGGTGAAATTATTTGGCAGCAATGGAAATTCAATGCCTGGGCTAAGTATCCCAACTATTCTCTCGACCAGAAGCTGCCCCAGCAAATAGCGGAGATTTCGGGAATCGTTTTAAACCAAGCTTTTCGTCGTGATCAGCAAACCCCTTTTGTGTTAGAAGGCGGAGCCATAGAAACCAATGGGCGTGGTGCTCTGATGACCACTGAGGAGTGTCTTCTAAGTGATGTGCAGCAAAGAAATGTTGATTGCTCACGAGAAGAGTATGAAGAGCTCTTTAGTAGATATTTAGGGATTTCTAAAACAATTTGGCTGCATTCGGGTATTCCCGGAGATGATACTCATGGTCATATTGACGATCTTGCTCGGTTCGTTTCAGCTGATGCAGCGTTTTTAGTATATGATGAGAAAGATCTTAACTTTTCTAAGGTCTCACGAGAAAATCTCAAGAGGCTTAGAGCTGCTAAGAATGCCCAGGGCGAGTCACTAGAGGTCATGCTTTTGCCTGTGCCAAAAACCATTGAAAGTCAAGGACAGGTGCTGCCGGCTAGCTACGCTAATTTTTATATCGCTAATGAAAAAGTTTTAGTCCCCATATTTAAAGATAGAGCTGATGATGTAGCATTGAGACTAATAGATGATAGCTTTCCTTCCAGAGAGACTGTGCCAATCGATTGTCGCCATTTTATAATTGGCCTAGGAACTATTCATTGCTCAACCCAGCAGGAGCCAGCTTGCCATGAAAGATTGTAAACCACTGTTTTTTAAACTTCCTGCAGAGAATATTGTTCAGCTCAAGAACATACTTGAGACTTATGATGGCATGGCGGGAGAGCTTCGTACCTTGAATGCTGCTAAGGGGGAGGTTGTGATTTTCGCTCTCGAGGATACTGAGGAGTTGATTCTCAAAATTACTGCTTCTATTGCCGAGGAGTTGAGGCTTAGGTCTATACCGCCTCCGAAGGAGTCTTTAGCTGGAGACTGGTTGCTGAAGGAATTGGTTTCTGGGGAGGCCTAGGGTTTTGTTTGCTGCTTCTCTGTTTAATTTTGGGTTAGAAAAGCTGAGCTGCAAGGAAAAAAAGTCGCCATACGAGGGGAGTTTTGTAACGCCCCTGTATGGCAAAACCGTTTGCTGTTTTACTTTTGTAGAAAGCAGCTGCCGTGAATTGAATGTCCGAGATACGAGAAGAACTTACCTTCACGGTCAGTTTCGGTTACTATTTTGTGACCGATCGTACATAGACCCGTTATATTGTCTGGTGTTCTAAATTCGACCAAGTTTTCGCACTGTGTTTCGGTTTGAGTGTAAGACCACCCTCCTTCAGCCGATGTTGCTAGGCAGAAGTAATTGTTCAGATCTCCCATGTGGTTTATGGCAACTGAAACAGTTGTTAAATCGACTGTTGACAATAACAATTTTCTTGCTACGTCTTCTTCGACTTGTGTGAGTGTTGCATGTGCTTCTTTCTCACTATCGTCAGTGGGAAACTCGATATTCAGGCTTAGAACATTGAGATCGTTTCTGAGAAAGGTGCTAAAAGTCACCTGGTCTTTACTTACTGTTATCTTGCTTCCCATTATAAAACAGGGGCTGATCTCGTTGCAAACATCCGACACTTCGAATTTTGCAACTTCTTGCGGCGGATTCACTGCTGCAGCGTTAGCCGCTGAAAACATGCTAAGAAAAGCTACGATTGTAACTAGTAGGTTCTTCATATTCATGGTGTTAATCTCGGTTAGTTTGTGAGCGAGTATCACCCGAAACCTTTTACTTGCAGGCTCAGGCTTGCACTGGGTTCCCCCACTATAAGCCTAGAGTGCGCTCGACTACCCGAGATGAGGATTCTCTTGGGACTTTGTTAGAAGAAGAGATTATATCCTTTTACATATATTGGTTATGCCAGTTTTTCTGAGAAGTTGTGCGTAAGATCAAAAAGATTCCCTAATGATTCCAAAGCTTAAGCGTGTTTTTAGTTTAGCTCAGACGTTTTTAAGGCCATTTTTTGAGTGGTTTTGAAGTTAGATTAATTTTTCTGTGAGTTTTTCATATAGACATAGAGGGTGTCTTCACCAAAGGAGAAAGTCACTGTTTCAACTGCTTTGCCATTATAATTGCGGACTTCCACTTTGTATTCGATAGGATCTTGATTATCTCTTGTAAACTCCCAGGGAGAACCATCATCGGCAGTGAATTCTATTTGCCCATTTAACCCTTCTACGGTTCCGAATTGGGTAAAAACACCTGGTGATAAAACCACGATTGATTCGCTCATTTCAATACCATCGGGAAGGGGAGGCTCAATTTTTAAATCATAAGTCTCTATTTCATTGAAACTTGGTCTATCATACTTTGCCAAAAGAGCCTGATGAAGCGGATCTTGAGTGTTTAGCTTGTTCTCGTTAACTAGAGAGTCAAAGGTTCTCTTGCCCAGAGCAGCTATGTGATCAACTGTCGAGAATTCTAAATATCCTCCACAACGGTCAATTTCGACTCTTGGAATGATTTTGCCTTTTTCTATACTTGAAACATAATTAAGCCGCTCGGCTAGTTCTTCAGCGCTGGCATTGGGCATGGTGAGTTCTTCTGAAGATTGAGCCGCTAATGGTGTTTCAGTATTTTTAGGATCCTCGAAGTTACACATTTAAAACCTCTAATTAAAAAATCGGAGCAAAGAGCTTTAAAAACCTAATTCTATTTAAGGGGCCAAGAAAAAAGCCCATACTGAATTGTTATTCCTAATTGGCTGGAATATGTTTCATTAGGTGAGGGCAGATAGGTCTTTATCCGGTAATTACAAAGACTTAATGTGAGGTCAGGCCTTAGCCTTTGAGCTTTTTATTTAGCATTTCATTGACCATCTGAGGATTTGCTTTTCCCTTCGTGGCTTTCATTACTTGGCCAACAAAGAACCCTAGAACCTTATCTTTACCTGCTCTAAACTCCTCTACCTGAGAGGCGTTTGCAGAAATGATCTCGTCAATGACTGATTCTAGCTCATCTGAATTAGAAATCTGCTTCAAGCCTTGCTTTTCCACTATGCTTGCCGGTGAAGAACCAGTTTTGAACATTTCATCGAAAACAGATTTGGCAATCTTCCCTGAGATAGTTTTTTTGTCTATTAACTCAACTAGCTCAGCTAAGTGGGCTGGGCTAACTGGGCAGTCAGTCATTTCCTTGTTTTCTTTATTGAGGCGACCAAAAAGTTCTGTGCAGATCCAGTTAGCTAGAAGTTGTGGGTTATTATGTCTAGCAACAGCTTCATCGAAATAAGATGCCACGTATCTTTCTTCGGAAAGTCGCTCAGAAAGATATTCATCAAGTTTGTAGATGTCTTGAAAGCGCTTGAAAACTTCTTTGGGAAGTTCTGGTAGGGAGTCTTTAACTTTTTTAATCCAAGCTTGATCTACTTTTACTATCGGTAAATCTGGATCGGGAAAATACCGATAGTCTTCAGCAAACTCTTTAGACCGCATTGATCTAGTGGCACCTCTTTGTTCATCCCAGAGTCTAGTCTCCTGAACAATTTCCTCACCTTGATCAAGTTGGGCTTGCTGTCTTTGTTCTTCATACTCAATTGCTCTTTCCACGAATCGAAATGAATTGACGTTTTTTATCTCGACTTTGGTGCCAAGTTTTTCTTCTCCAATGGGACGAATCGAGATATTAACGTCACAGCGTAGATTGCCTTTCTCCATATCTCCATCACATACCCCAAGGTAGCGAACAATCTGGCGGAGCTGGCGAACATATGCGCCGGCTTCTTCGGCGGATCGTATGTCCGGCTCAGAAACTATTTCAATCAAAGGAACTCCAGCTCTATTCAGGTCCACTAGAGAGGAGTCTTCAGTTTCGAGGTGGGTGCTTTTTCCGGCATCCTCCTCCAGATGAATTCTCGTTATGCCGATTTTCTTTTCGCCAGCCTCGGTTTGTACATTTAGGTGACCATCTAAGCAGATAGGCTTGTCGAACTGGGAAATTTGATAACCTTTGGGAAGGTCTGGGTAGTGATAGTGTTTTCTGGCGAATACAGATTCGCTTTGGATACTACAATTAGTTGCTAGTCCAGCCTTGATAGCGAACTCTACTACTCTTCGGTTTAGCACGGGAAGGCAGCCTGGTAGACCTAATGTGACTGGGTCCGTGTGTGAGTTAGGCGAGTCACCTGAAGACACTGCTGAATATGCAAAAATCTTACTGTCCGTATCTAATTGAGCGTGAACTTCAAGACCAATGACTGTTTCGAATTGTGGCATGTTAGGTTTCGTCTTTAACAGTGAATACTAGTGTCAATTGTTGCAACTCTTTCTAGTCTTTCCGCCGTTTTAAAGAGTATGTCTTCTTTGAAGGCAGGGGCAATTAACTGAACTCCTATGGGAAGATTATTGCTGTCGGTAGAAAACGGCACACTCATACCAGGCAGGCCTGCGAGACTTGCGGGAGTGGTTAGAGCGTCCTGTAAGTACATTTTCAGCGGAGATTTAACGAGCCCACCAATTTTAAAAGCAGTTGACGGACAAACTGGAGCAAGAATAACGTCACAAGAGTTTTGAAAAGCCGATTTGAAATCGTCAATTATCAGAGTGCGCACCTGCTGAGCTTTATGATAAAAAGCATCGTAAGACCCGGAAGATAGCACGTAGGAGCCTATAAGAATTCTGCGCTTAACTTCAGCGCCAAAGCCTTCTGAGCGAGTCTTTTCGTAGAGTTCCGACAAATTAGAAATTTTTGCAGCTCGGTGCCCGTATCTGACGCCATCGTACCGAGCTAAGTTTGAAGAGGCTTCAGCTGGTGCAAGAATATAGTAAACTGGAAGTGCTGCAGAAGTATGAGGTAGGGAAATCTCAACTAGCTCAGCTCCTTCTTTTTCTAATTCTTTAGCAGCCCTACGAGTAGACTCCTCAACCTCTTTGTCCAGTCCTTCAATGAAGTATTCTTTAGGTAAACCGACCTTCAGCCCAGCTAGACTTTGCTCTTTGGCAACTCTGAGATCTTTAAGGAAATCAGGAACAGGTAGGTCTATAGAAGTAGAGTCGTTAGAATCCTTGCCAGAGATGGCTTCTAGAATTAGAGCAGCATCTTCTACGGTACGAGTGTGTGGCCCAACTTGGTCGAGTGAGGAGGCAAAGGCAATAACGCCATATCGACTTACTCTTCCGTAGGTTGGCTTTATTCCTACTACTCCTGTGTATGATGCAGGTTGACGAATAGAGCCACCAGTGTCGGTAGCTAGAGAAAATGCAGCATGGCCAGCCGCGATTGAAACTGCGGATCCTCCGCTTGATCCTCCTGGAACTCTTTCGAGATTCCAGGGGTTTTTTACAGGACCGAAATAAGAGTTTTCGTTAGAAGTCCCCATGCCAAATTCGTCATGGTTAGTCTTGCCGATTAAAATTGCTCCGTTGGCTTCTGCTTTTTCAACAGCGGTTGAGCTATAGGGTGGAATAAAGTCTTTCAACATGTTCGAACTACAGGTTGTCCGAATCCCTTTTGTTAAAAGCATATCTTTAACAGCAATTGGAATACCAGTTAGTTTGGGACAGTTGGATTTATCTTTTTTCAGTAAGGAGTCGGCTTTGTTTGCGGCATCTGTCGCCTCCTTAGAACAAACCGTAATAAAATTGTTGAGCTCTTTGGATGAAGACTCAATTTTTTCTAGGTGAGTTTTAGTCAGTTCTACAGCTGAGAAATCTCCAGACAGGAGCCCTTCTCTCATTTGAACAGCACTGAGTTTGTTTAGTTCCATCGCCATAAAAAGTCGTTCTAGATTACCTTTGGTACTCGAAAACCGCTGCCAGAAAAGTCAGGGGCCATTTTTTCAAGTTCTTTAGTTTTGAGAGAGTCTCGCCTGATGTCTTCCCTGAATATATTGTGAGAGTCATGAACATGAGTGGTGGCGGATACCCCCACAGTCGAAATGTCTGAGAGTTTGGCAACGTAGTTGACGATTCCGTTCAGGTCTTCAACTAGATCGTCCGCCTCTGAGTCGCTTACTTCCAACCGGGCTAGTTGAGCAATTTTTGCGATATCCTCTTTAGTTATTTCTGTCGGCATTGCATATCCTACTATTTTACTGCGAGACTTGATATTCTCAAACAAGCCTGAGGTTTGAGAGGGGTAGTAATATAATGGTCACCAATATTCTACAAGTCACCCGGAAGGCTTAGTTCCAGCTGCTCTTTGTTGGACTATTTCTTGACTAGCGAGAGCCTAACTACCGTCTCCATCAGCAGAAACTAAGGGAGGCATCCTGCTTGCTGAGTGAAGCTTTCCTGGGCTATCAATGATCGGGTTAATCTATGCGTATTTGTAGGAGTAAATAGTTTTTGATGATCGAAATTCCCGTAGAAAAGAAAGGGTGGCTTTTGGCTGGAGTTGATGAAGCTGGTCGGGGGCCTTTGGCGGGGCCGGTTACGGCTGCTTGTGTGGTATTGCCGAGTTCTTATCAAAATCCTTTGGTTCAAGACTCCAAAAAATTAAATGTTAAATTGAGAGCTAGCTTGTTTGATGAAATCAAACAAGCTGCGCTTGCTTATTCTATTGTATCAGTTGGTCATCATCGAATAGACCAAATAAACATTCGTGAAGCTACAAGGCTAGCCATGGGACTTGCTTCTGAGAAAGTTCAAAGACAGTTAGGGGAAAATATTCATTTTCTCGTTGATGGGAATACCCAAATGCGAACATCTCTGTCGCAGCAGACGATAATTAAAGGGGATAGCTTGGTCGAGGCGATTTCCGCTGCATCGATTTTAGCTAAGGAAACAAGAGATCGTTTAATGCAGGACTTGGATAGCCGCTATCCTGGCTATGGACTGGCTGGCCATAAGGGTTATCCAACGAAAAAGCATAAAGAGGCAATTGGTTCGATAGGCCCTAGCAGGGTGCATAGAAAAACGTTTGCGGGAGTAAAGGAATGGCTCCCCTAAAAGGGGGAGCTTATGAGTAGAGCTAGAAAAGACTATGGCATGGACAAAGACTTGGTTGGAGCGCGAGGTGAGTTCTTCGCAGCTAAGTTTTTGGAAATTAAGAACTATAAAATATCTCATAAGAACTGGCGCTGTAAAGCAGGTGAGATTGATATCATCGCAAGAAGCCCGGTCGATACAGTTTTTGTTGAGGTGAAGACTCGCTTGGCCCGTCCCGGATCCTCTGAGAGAATTTTCGATAATATTGACCTAAGGAAACGTAAGAAATTACTTTTGCTAAAAGATATCTACCTCAATCGTTTTCGGCTAGGCCGAGCTATACCTAGTCATCGTATAGATTTGATTGGTGTAATTTTAAATCGAGAGGACTTAGAGGTTGTAGAGATTCGACATGCTATTTCTGCGGTTTAGTAGTTGAGATATTTATTTTTCAACTCGACAGGAGTATGAAATTTTTTGTCCATTTCTTTCAACAACTATTGAAGCTTGACCTTTAGCATTCAAAGCCTCGTAAATCTTTAAACTTTCTGCCGGATCTGAAGGAGTTTTGCCATTTATTGCCAGGATGATATCTCCGTTTTTTAAGCCCATTTTGTCGTGAATTCCTTTTCTGCGAATGGCGAATAGCCTCATTCCAATACTCTTACCATTTCGAAAAAATGGAACTGCTCTCGCCTGACTGAGAGCTCGAGGCATGTTTTCTAAAGCTCTCTCTAGGTCTAATTTGGAAACAACAATTTCATCACCGGGGGCTGTCTTCCCCCGATACTTATGGTCGAAGATTTTGACCTCCACGTCGCTAACGTTGAAGGATGCTTTGTCGGTGGTTTTAACAAATTTCCACCTTCCTTTATTAGATTTATCTGTTCGATATCCTTTAAGGAGCATAATTGCTTCCAGGAACCTTGATGCTTCAGCTTTTGATAGACCTGTGGGAAGGTCTAGTGAAGCAAAGCCTTTGATTTCCTCCTTCGACGAATAATTCTGACTAGTGAATTTTGAAATTTTGCCAATTAATTGATTCACGTCCATCCTCTTGGGCAAGCCTAGTGTTTTTTTAGGAACTGATTCTGAGGATGAGTCTTTAGTAGAAGCTTCTTGGCTAAATGCTGGTAGGGGTAGGGCTGTAAGCAGGGAAGCTAGGATGAGCAGAATCAGCGAATAGGAGAGGGGTCTATTTTCCATTTTATCTTCCTTGAGAAGTTTAGTCTTTGTTTATTGTAAGTTTTTTTTCTAACTATCGCTACAATTGTTTGATAAGTTTTGCTAAGGTCGTAAGCGTTCACGGTGGAGAAATATGATGTTGCAAAAACACTTTAATCTCGCAAGCCTGGTCTTTATGGCCAAAACATAGTCGGTTTTGAAGATTTTGTGAACGCTCACTTGTTGTCACCCCAAAAAGAGCCCCCGAGGGGCTTTTTGCGAGGGTTAAGCTAATGTAAGAGGTCGTTTGGAAAGGGATGGGAGAACGGTTTCTAAAGTTTTAGTTCGTAGTTTGTAGATATTTGGCTTAGTTATTTTTATGATTGATAGTAAGTTGTTGAGAGAAGATTTCGAGGGGACTGTTGGCTTGTTGAAGACCCGCGGTTTGCCGGAGAACATTGCCGATTGGCAGGGCCTAGATAAGGAGCGAAGAGCTCTTCTTTCTGAAGCGGAAGGGATTAGAGCCGAGAAGAATAGTTTAAACCCTGAAATTGCCAAAGCCAAGAAAGCTGGTGAGGACACTGGTGCGCTACTCTCGGATTTGAAAGCTAAAGGTGAGAAAGAAAAAGAAATTAATCTCAAAGTTTCAGAGATTGAAGCAAGTTTAAAGTCGATTGAGCTGGTGCTTCCCAATGTTGCCCATGGGAGTGTGCCGGTTGGAGTAGGAGAGTCTGAGAATAGAGTTGAGAAATCTTGGGGTGAGAAACCAAGCTTTGATTTTGCTCCAAAGGCTCACTGGGATGTCGGGGAGGCTTTAGGTATTCTAGATTTTGAGCGGGCGGCTAAGATTTCCGGCGCTCGTTTTGCGCTTTACCGAGGAGACGGTGCAAGACTTGAGCGAGCTTTAATTAACTACATGTTGGAGAAGCATCGCGCGAGTGGTTATACAGAAGTTATTCCACCATTGTTAGTCAAAGAAGAGTCTATGATTGCCTCTGGGCAGTTGCCGAAGTTTGAAGAAGAGGCGTTTAAAACTTCAGACGAAGAAAATCGGAAGTATCTGATACCTACCTCTGAGGTGGCTTTGGTTAACCTTTTTAGAGATGAGATTCTCGAAGAATCTGCTTTGCCTATGTATCTGACTGCTTATACCCCTTGCTTTAGGGCTGAGGCAGGTTCGCATGGACGTGATGTTCGAGGGTTGATTCGACTTCATCAGTTTAACAAGGTGGAGTTGGTGAAAATTTGTAGCCCTGAGAATTCTTTTGATGAGTTAGAGAAGCTTACTGCTAATGCTGAGGGGATTCTTGAGGAACTAGAACTTCCTTACCAGCGGGTTACTTTAAGTACTGGAGATATGGGATTGGCCGCTTCCAAGACCTACGATCTGGAAGTTTGGTTGCCTGGGTTAGATTCTTATCGAGAAATTAGTAGTTGCTCCAATACCACCGATTTTCAAAGTAGAAGAGCTAAGATTCGCTACCGAAAATCTGGTGAGAAAAAGCCGCAGTTCCCACATATGTTGAATGGTTCTGGATTAGCTGTCGGCCGAACTATCGTTGCGATTCTTGAGAATTACCAACAAGCTGATGGAAGCGTTTTGATTCCTAAGGTTCTTCAACCTTTCATGGGTGGACAAGAGCGGATTAGTGTTTAGCATAGAAGGTTTAGTAAGATCTTAGAGGTGTGACTCTCCAGTTTGAGCCACACTATTGTAGTATTTTACAATTATTTAGAACCACACCTCAAACCTCAGGACACTTTAGTCTTGGACCTTTTCAGTAGCGGGAAAACTCCCTGCATCGCCACTAAAAACAATGCTAAAACGATGCAATGTCCGAATGTTGTTTCGCTGTTTGGGGCTATCACCATGCTAAGTGGTCCCTCGTCGATGTGGAAGAACGAAACATTAAATCCGATTGCTGCGATAAACGTGCCGACAACAGATATCAACAAGTTCATATTTCTTAGTTTAAGGATTGAAAAAATGCTCGCGATAAAAACAGTGGCCAGCGCAGTCAGTAAAAAGATCATTGGTACCATGGTTAAATCCTTTGTTGAGTCAAATGGCGTCACACCTCTAAAATCTAGCTATAGACCACTTCCTGGCCTGTAACCTTCCGTCTACCCTAATACTACTCTTGTATAAGTTTGTTGTTTATCAGATTTAACTGGCTGTGACATTTATAGTGAGTTACCTGTATTGCCCTATGTCCTTAGGTCCTAGGCTAGTCAGTAACTTACTATAGTAGCTATGGAAATTAAGAACGATAATTTGGGCTTTCACGTCTGTGTTATTTACGGCAGCTGGTAGGCCTTAGGCTCTTTATGATTTGAGGGGTGGATAGGAGAAGATTTCAGCTTAAGATCCTGTGCATTTGCAGTAAACTCTAAAGTTGTCGATGTTAGTTTGACTGCAGAGTCCTCCGGTAGGGAATACGCAGGGGCTTTTTTTAGAAAGAGATTCAAGCTGTACTTTTACAACGGCACCTTGTGGGGAGTTGGGACCATAGTTGAAATAGTATAGAAGTTCTTCTCCCAGATTGTGGCCGTCTCCATTTGAGTGTCTCATATTTTTAGCGATGTTCTCTGTCGGAATAAAGTCGCTAATTTCAGTTAGGCAGTCAGCACTATAACTGCCACCGCCATATTCAGAGTTTGGGGTGCAGGCTGCTGTTCCAAGTGGGTTGGCGGGATACTCTAAGGTGTCACTGTAGTATCCCTCAAGTGCGGTAAAAACGTTGTGTGACATAGATAAGCGATTTACATCCCTAGCCCTTGCCTTATACTCTGAGAAGTTTGATAGAGCGATAACGGCTAAAATCCCGACCAAGGAGACGACTACTAGTAGCTCGATCAAGGTAAATCCTTCTTGTCGTGTATTTAGGCTTTTTTTATTTAATATGCGTCGCTTCATTTGCCCTCACAAAATTATCGGATATTGAGGGGAGAAGCTTTAGATTGTAGCGATTTTTTTCTAAAAAGCCTTCAGGTATCGTTAGGTTACTACTATTTTAACCATGCAAGATGAGGTGTTCTGACGGTGTCAAAAAAAGGATTCTTCTATTTTGCTACTCTCGTCTATCTTCGATTGGCGATTGAGAGCTCTTCAGGATTCGAGTTCTCAGCCGACATTTCATGTGCCGGGGATCTGCTCGACGAATAGGTTTGATTTGGTGAGAACATGTTTAGAGTATCTGTGACACTTACGTCTAGCTCGTAGTCGTTAATCATGTAGGCATTAATCAAGTCCGCTCGACTTTGATAGAAAGTTGAGAGTTTTAAGTAGTAATCACTGAGTCTGAAAAGCTGCCAGGCAATACCGGATAAAAGCAGTAAGCCAATTAGTCTAAGAGTATTTAGGGAGCTTTGGTATGTTTCACTCGAGTTTTTGCCTTTGGCTTGTTCAAGAGTTGCCAAGTACTCGTTGACGGCAATCCCATAAAGGTTTTCTGCTTCCTGTAAGTATTTGTTTTCAAGGTCTTGCTTAGCAATAGCTTTTGCTAGGTTTTCTTCGCTGTTGCTTTCAATGTTGAGCAGCTCTTGCCTACCTTCGTTTACCTTATCTTTTAAATGTTGGACGTCAGAGTTTTTATTTTTAAGATCTTGTAGCTGTTCCCGGAGTTTGTCTCGTTCCAGTCGAGTCGTGCGAATATTGTCTTGGGTTTTTTGATAGCTTTTAACGTCTGAAATGTCCTTAGCTTGGGCTTCAAGACCAGACAGTTTTGTCTCTAGTCCCATTATAGATTTCTCAATTTTTAAAACGCTCTTGTTTAGCTCTTGCTTTAAGGAAGTTTCATTGTACTTTGAATCATAAGTAGCTAGTTCAGCTTTAGCTGTGTTTCTTTCAGAAGTGTATTTTTCTACAGCTACTTTAGCGTTGGAGACTTTCACAAGGCGCTTGTTACGGCGAGATGCAGCACTTTTCACATTACTTCTGAATACGCTGTTTTCTCCTACAATAGTTTGAAGAGAGGGGTCAACCAAGACACTTTTCTCACTCCAGTATTTAAAATCGCTTACAGAAATATATGGAGCCACTTGAATAACAAGTGCTATTCCAGCAAGTGGGAGTATAATTCCTATTGTTCTGGTCCACGCAGATCTGCGGGCATAGTTTTTAGATCTCTGGGCAAATTGTTTCACCATGCTTGGTCCATCTACAACGGAGTCCTCTTCTAGATGCTGCACCTCGGATGATTCAGCTTCAACGTCGTTAGAAATGAGTCGTTCCGGCAAAGATTGCTTGCTAAAAGAAGGTTGCTTGCTGGAGCGTCTTTTGGGAGTAGAAAGTTTTTTTCTTAAGTATACAATCGACAATATTGCAAGAATAGAAACAGCGACGCCTAGGAACATAAAAATTAAATCTCAATCAAGGGTTATTACTAGTTCTAGAAAAAAGTTAAAGGGTAGTGGCTGCTAGCTGGTGCTCGTATAGTTTAGGATCGCTTCTTGATGCTTCTTTTTACCCTTCTCAACGATTAGGGTGATTTCTTTGCTACTCTCATCAGCCTCAACACGAAGTTCTTCAATAAGCTTTTTGGATTCAACTTGGTAGTCAATTATAGCGTCAACAAGCTTTTGCACCGAGTCCGGGTTGATAGTGGAGCCGTAGCCAGCTTTGATTGCCTGCTTCTCCAATTCACGCCCTAGAGAAGCAACATCTTCTAATCCTTTGTTAACACCGTCCTGGAGAGCTTCTGTTGTTTGAGTAGCTTCGTTTAAACCATGTTGAGATGTGTAGACTGCATCGAGTATAGTGAAAACATGTTCGTTGGTATTGAAGAATGTTATCGCTTTTCTGTGCACCTGGTCTTTTACGTCGTGTGTCTGCTTTAACTTTAAGATTAAAGTCTCACCAACGTTATAAGATATGGATAAGTTCTCAGCTACATCCTTTATTAGCTGGTATTTTTTATCATGGTCACTGACTGCTCGTTCAGATTCGTCTCTGGCTAGTTGTAGTTTTGAAGCTTCTGCTGACTCTTTGTCTTTAACCTTCTCTGAGGCTGCGATGGCTTCCTTTAGCCTTGATCTGGCACTTTCTAGGTTTTCTTTTTGAATGCTTAGAACCTCTTTTGCATTGACCTCAGCATCCTTTAGTGCGAAGCGGAAATCGATGTAGGCGTCCATGATTTCGTTTTCTCTATCAAGCTGGTTTTTAGTTTCTTTTGAAACCTCTTTGTAAATATCAGTAATTTTTTCGAAGCGGCTGTGCGGCGAGCTTCGAGAGATTTTCATCCAAAGGTTGGAAACCTTTTCTTTCCAATCAATTTTGCCATCTTCTAACTGGCTTACCAGGGTTTTTGAGTCGTCTCGGATTGAGTCGAATAGAGCAGTAATTTCTGCATAGCGTTGACCAACGTTGACACTCTCAACATTTTCCCGAACAAGCTCGTTGAAGGAACTGGTATATTTTAAGGTTCGACAGATTGCCATAACCCGGGGCTCATCTACTTCGACAACTTCTCCCATCAAATCTGCTAACTCATTCGAGTCGTCTTCGCCAACAATTACATCAAATTTTTCAAGAACCTCGACAGCTTTATCAAGATACTGTTGCATTTCCATTATTGGGGCCTCCGGTTTGAGAGAAATTTTTTATTACGCGGCGCAAGGAAACTTTTAACCGACTAAAGAGGTCGGAAAAAGCTAGTCAACCGTGTAGCAAAATGATAATAACAGCAAATTAGTAATGGAACCTTAATCCCAGATTGCTATTTTTGCAAATAATTCACCATCATCGTTGGCCATTAGTCTAGGAGGGTCCCGTGCCTGACACTTCGTCCTCAAAATCTAACTCTTTCCCACCCACCCTAGGATCAGCTGACTCCGCTAAGCCGGATATGAAAGCTTTTATGCGAATGATGGATGTCGGTTCTGAGCTTCGCAAGCAGCGAGAAATTGCCGGTGAGCAGTTTGAAATGGAGGAAACTCGAGAAGATTTGAGAGAGCGCCTTCGTGCGACTGCCGAAGTCACTGGAGAGGAGCTGAGTGATGCTGAAATTGAGCTCGCTATTAACTCATATTTTTCGGGTCTCTACCGATTCAAAGAACCTGAAAAAGACTTTTCATATAGGCTCGCTAGTCTTTATGTGGCGCGAAAGAAGATTTTTAAAATTTGTATCGTCCCAATTTTACTCACTGCCTTTGTTGCCTCTGGAGTTTGGTCAGTGGGGCAGTTATTTGAGGCTCGCTCACTAGCGAAAGCGGAAAAGTTTAGGGTAGATTTCACAGCGTATGAGCCGAAACTGCAAAGTATGTATCGGTCTGTAAAGAGCCTTGCCCTTGAGGATAGGGTTAAGAATGAAGTTAAGCGCTTAGAGCTTGAAGCTGAATCGCTGATTATTTCAGGTAAAGCTGCAGGGGAGAGAGATATAAATTTGGCTCGGAAGAGTCGCGATGGACTGGATTCTATTGTTGGTAAACTGCAAGATATGCAGGCCCGTTTGATGGATGAGTATAAGATTTTTATTGTTAGCCGTCCTGGGGTTAAGTCTGGAATAGATCGAAAATTTAGAAATGGCACCTATACCTATTATCTGATTGTGGAAGCTAGAGATTCTACCGGTAAAATTTTAAGTAAAAATATTAGGAATGTTGAGTCTGCGAAAACCCACTCTGTGAAAATTTGGGGAGAGAGAGTTCCCCTAGATATTTATGAAGCTGTGAGGGCGGACAAAGCTGACAACGGATTTGTAGATAAGAATTTGTTTGCTCTTAAGAATAAGGGTTATCTGAACGAAGATATCGTTTTCCCTGGAGCCGAGAAAGGTGAGCGAAACCAAATTACAAGTTGGTAAGGAGCGATGAGTATTGTAGGTAAGTCTGTTTATTTATGTCTCTACGAGGCTGTTCGAAAACTAGAGTCTGACTCCAGAAAGTATAGTGCCGAGTTGTCTTCTCTTGAAAGCCAGTTTCAGCATATGGCTGAGAAACGAGAGGAGTTATTTAGCAGTTTAGCTCAGGAGTATTTGCCCGAAATGGATGTGGAGTCTATCCGAGGGAGCTTGAGAGAAGTTCAGTATGACCTACATCGAATTTATGAAGAGAAAGAACTGCATCGCCAGGGTTTGGAGGCAGAAGCAAAGGAGATTATTGACGAGAAGCATGAACTTGAAACTAGCTATAATGAATTAACAGAGTCTCTCAATTCATTGGCCGAAAAGCGTTTGGCCCTAGAGGCAAAGGTTTCTACCAAGTTGAAAACAGACACTGAGTTTCTGCAATACTGTAAAGCGGCTTCGACTATTGGGGAGCGAGTTAAACAGAATAGTTTGCGCGTTGACGAAGTTAAAAAAGAGGCAGAAGAGAAGCTTCCAGATTTTGAGAGTGATAGACTTTTTTCTTATTTACTTGAGCAAAAGTTTGCAACCCCTCGCTATAAAGGAAAAGGATTAAAAAAACGCCTTGATTCTTGGGTTGCCGGTCAAGTTTCGTTTTCTAAGCAGTATCGGAATTATAATTTTTTGAGAACGACCCCAGAGATTATGCAGTTGGAAGTTGAAAATCAAGAAAAACAACTGGCTGCTGCTCTAGAGAGTATTGAATCCTCTGAAGAAAAAATAGCTAAAAAAGTGGGTTTAACAAAGGTTCGCGAGGAGGGCGAGAAGATTGGTGGTGAGCGGGATTCTGTTATGCTCAAACTTGAAGAGAATGATCGAAAATATGGAGAGGTTGTTGCGGCGCGGGAGGACCTGGAGAATGATCGGGGTCGATATTACCAAGAAGCTTTGAAGCGACTGAAGGATTTTCTTGAAAGTCAGCCCCTGGTTAAACTTCGAAATCAAGCCGTAGAGCAGCCGGGGCAAACGGATGATATTTTAGTGAGTCAAATTGATAGTGTAAGTCGAAATATTGATGACTTAAGAGATCAAGCTCGCCTTCGTGAGAGACAAAGAAGTCTAACCGAGAATCAGATCGAAGGGCTGGGTCGAATTTGCGCCAAGTCTCGTAGAGAAGATTTTGATTCTGCACGATCGTTTTTCAATGGAGACTTTCGTATTGACTCCTTAATCTCAGCGTTTATTGACGGTAGTCTGACAGAGGCTTCTTTATGGTCGGAAATGGTTCAGAGTCAGTATTTTTCTCAACCGGCTCGCCGCTACAGTCCTATGTTTGAGCATGTTTCGGGTGGAAGGGTCTCTAATGTTTTTGGAAGAGCCTTGGTGGAGATGATTCTAAATGGTCAAATCGGTAGGCCGAGGGGTCATTCTCGAAGAGCGAGGTCCACAAGGGGCTTGCCCGGTCGGAGCTCTACTAGTCGTAGCGTACCGAGACGTTCGCCTTTGCCAAATCTTGGAGGAGGTGGTTTTTCAAGTGGAAGTGGTTTCTAGTTTAATATGTAGTAAGCGTTCACGGTGTTGAGCCTTAAAATTACGCAAAAACTTTTCTACGGCCCAGAGCTTCGCTTTCTTGGTTAGCACCTAATCGGTTTTGTGGATTTTGTGAACTCTTGGTTGTTGTCACCCAAAAAAGAGCCCCTAAGGGGCTTTTGCAATGGTTAGGCTGATTTGAAGGATGGTTGTAAATGGACTTGAACGGTTACAAGATTTTAATTTTAGCACCTAGATGAATAAATTTCTGGAAGTCGAATCTTCACAGGGTGAATCCTCTCAAGGGGTTCAGCGCCTGCAGCTTTTATCTAGCTGGAAAATTGATAATGCCTCTAGTTTGGTAGAGGTTCTAGCTCGAACGCCCATCAATGCTGAAGACAAGTTAGAAGTGGATGGGTCATTGCTTGAGAGTATCGATACCTCTGGAGCCGTCCTACTGTTGGATAAGATTGCTGCTAGTGACTTCGCATTAAAAAACTTTAAAGATTCCCATTCCAAAATATTTTCTTTGGTGGAAGAGAGATTTCCTGACCTGGAGCCATGTGTTTCTCCTAAGGAAGAAGGTGTTGTTACGAGGATTGGGCGGTCGACAAGCAACACCGTCGATAAGTTTTTAGAGTCTTTTGCTTTCATTGGGAGAGTCTCACATGAGTTTGGACAAGCTTTACTGAAGCCGAAGCTATTTCGATTTAAAGAGTTATTTACTCAGCTGGAGTTGGTGTTGGTTGATGCAATACCGGTTGTCTGCATGGTTACTTTTTTAATTGGGGTAGTTTTAGCTTACTTGTTCGCAAGTCAGATACAGCAGTATGGAGCAAATATTTTTATTGTTGATTCAGTAGGTTTGGCTATTACTAGAGAGATTTCTCCTATTTTGGTTGCCATCGTGGTCGCGGGTCGATCTGGTTCAGCTTTTACTGCTCAACTAGGAACAATGAAATTAAACGAAGAGGTCGATGCTTTGTCCACCCACGGCCTGTCCCCAATGCACGTTTTAGTTATTCCTAGAGTTCTTGCACTGATGATTGCGATGCCATTATTAGTTGTTCTAGGGGATATTGTCGGAATTGTTGGGGGGATGCTAGTCGCTGACTTTCAGCTTGGCATTACCTCAGTTACCTTTGTAGATAGGCTTAGGTCCGTACTGCCGACTAAATCATTTTGTGTTGGTATTCTAAAGGCACCAGTTTTTGCTGCCTTTATTGCCGTTATAGGCTGTCGTATGGGTCTTGAGGTTAAAGGTAGTGCGAGGAGTGTTGGGCTCAATACGACTAGTACTGTTGTTCAGAGTATTGTTTCGGTAATATTGATTAATGCTATGTTTACAATCGTCTACGTTAAACTGGGCTTCTAGAATAAGTGTTTAGGTTCTTGCTACTGCTTGTTGCGACGTACAGAGGTGCGCCTCG
>CALKYB010000224.1 GCA_938003565.1 uncultured bacterium | reverse complement strand
GTGAGAGCCGGATATTTCTTGGCTGTATATACCGAAATGCCACCATCATCCAGTATTTTTAAGGCCTTAGGGGTAATGATGTTAAACCCCGCAGCCAGCACTGATACGATTAAGAGGTGGCCCATATCAACCATTGATTGAGCGGTCTTCGAGTCAACCGGTATCTTATTGATCGACACCCCTATTGCCTTATGCTCGGCAACCATATCGAGCATCTCCTGAGGACTTTTCAAGTCTTCAGCCGCTCTAATCACTTTGAGATTTTCTCCGGCCCTCGTTAAATTTCTCAGGTCATCAAAATGCCCAGGATCTGTGTAAATATTTGAATGCTCGGCTAGGACGACAGTCGCCATAGTCTTTGCTCCTCGAATTAAAAAATTAAAAGAAAACATCTGTTGTTTAGCGTCCCTGCTATCTCTAAAGACAGAAATAAGCTCGACTCAAAAAGCCAAACTCAAAAATCAAAAGAAATAAAAAGGACAAACTTCGCTACAAGTATTAAGGGGGAATTAGGTCAGCCCATTCAAACCAACACCAATTGAAAAAAGTAAACGAAGCAGGGACAACTTCTACCCGAACCTATTAGAAATAGATTTAAGAAGGACCTTTAGTAGGAAAAGGAATCTAAAAAAGAGCAGCCAGAAGAAAATATAAATAGCGAACAATAGAATACTATCACGCTACTAAAACAACCCTCCGAAAGATTAAGGTTCCAAGGGAATCTCACGGTAAGCCAATAAGAAAAAAAAGTAAATCTAAGCCTAGTGCTCTAAAGATTAAGAGAGCAGAATCTGGTTCTAAAGTTTTGGCGGCATGTGAGGCAGGGAGTGGGAATCCGAAACGAGACTAATGTCTCGTTTCGGATCTCCCGTCACAGCCGAGCCCTCGGAGAAATCTTCTAAAAAGATTTCGAGAATGAGCCAGAACTTTCGAACCAGGTTCTGCTCGAAACAAACAGAGGGGAAATCTAAAAAGAGCTCAGCCCCTACTTAATCTTTGACAAAAACCTCTCATCTGTCACCAACTCCCGAACCCCATGCGCTTTCTTCTCATCAAACACATTATCCTCACACCACTTATGAAGCGAATTAATGTCAAGCAAATTACAATTTGGCGTAACACTCCAGTTTACCTGATAAGGTGAGCATTGTTCATTGTTGTAAGAGGGTCCAGTTGTTGAACCTAAAAATTCAACCTTACCGTTTCGCTTGGGCAGAGTTCTCGCCTGATGGAACCCAGAAGAGTTATCTAAATAATCATAGGCCAAAAATGAAGCTGCCCTAGGATCATTAACGAGTAAAAAGACTTGAGTTTCAACTTTGAGCACGGGATCCGTACAGTCATCCGCCAAACAAGAACCAAGTGTTGGTCCGGGCTCAATATCACAGGAACTATGCACCCAATGCACCTCGACAGTGTCTCCTACCTCAATGCCCTTACAGGTCTTTGAAGTAACTGGTCGAAGCTGACGAGAAGATAGAGACTGTTTCTTATTACAAGCATAACCACCCGACTCACCTTCTCCGGCAAAAACCGAAAAGCCAGGGCCTTTGTGCTCCGCATTTTTATGGAAATGGATATTGCATAGATTCATCGAATTAAAGTGTGGCGCTACTGCAAAGTCAACCGGGTTACTTCCAGCTTTGCTAGCAATATCACGCGGAGTCTGCGGGCCAGCTTCTTCACAAACCTTTCCGGAGCCAGAAGATTTAGAAAGTACAGAACAAGATGTTAAACTGAGTAAAATGAGTAAACAAATTAATCTTTGCATAGATGATCATCCCCTAAATAAAAATGGTGCAACTTTTTTCAGGACTAAATCTAGCGCAAAAGATTACACATTTCAATTTCAACAAGAGCAGCCCATCAAGGCACAAAATGGCCTAGATTTACGACCAATTCTTTAGCACTCGCGCACAAAGGAATGTCCCCAGGAAAGCCACCAAACTGGCTAGCTCGTATTTTCTTTGATTTGGATTCCTGAAAGAACCAAAAACCATTCGACGGTCTATAGACAGTCTTATCTAAAACTCCGTCTCCATCAAAGTCTCCAGAAATAGGAATGTCTCCAGGTAGGCCAAATTGAGCAATTTCAGCGCTCCCCTGACAATCATAGCTAGATTCTGAACTACAAATATACCAGACTCCATTTGACGGCCGCCAGACAACCAGATCAGCCTTCTCATCACCTGTATAATCACCGACCAAGGGGTAGTCTCCAGGTAGGCCGAACTGACGATACCAAATATCATTCAAACTGGTGCGAAAGTCACGAGATGATTTTAGCATCCACCAAAACCCATCACTCGGGCGAAAAACACCAAGGTCATCCCGTCCATCGGAATCAAAGTCTGCGGAAACTGGAATATCACCCTGCGCTCCCCAGCGCACGCCTTTCACTCCATCCTTACTAGCGATGGACCAAAAGTCTCCTGACCCGGGTCTAAAAATAGTTGAGTCATCAACATAGTCACCGTCGATGTCAGCAACAACCGGTATATCACCTGGCAAACCCCACCCTTGTATCAACTGACCCTTGTTGTGAGAGAGATTACCCAAGAATAGTGAGTTGGGAACTAGCTTTCCACGAAAGGCCACTTTATCGCTGACCTGATCTCCATTTAAATCCGCACCAAGATAAACATCTAAACCTTGGCTTCCCCAAGGAGAAACTACAACTTTCTGATCATAACTTTCTTGAACAAACCAATAGGACAAGTTAAAGAATCCTGTTTCTCTAACAATTGCTATATCGGTCTTACCATCACCATCAAAATCACAAGGTGCGCCCAGACTAACTTTTGCTAAGTTTTCACCACCGACATCTACAGCCGTGTCAGAATAAAATTGAGAAACGTTGTAACCGTCAAAAATCTTGGCATATAAAAAATATTTTCCCCTAGCTAATCCACTCGCATCCCAAACAAGCTTGTGATCGCCCGGCTTTATATCACCTATAGTCTTTATTAACTCTCCATCAAAACCACTTCGATCGCTGTCGTAAAATATTTGAACCGTAAGATTATCCTTTTCAAGATCCTCCAACTCAAATTTGATTTCAAACCTATTCTCTTCACTAAGGTTGTTCTCAGAGTAAAGCCCTGCGTAGTCCAAAGTAAAATGAGTTGGGTCAGCTGCTTCAAGAGGATCAAACCTGAGGGCAGTAATTTGCCCCATTTGCTTCCAAGGAATTCCAGACTCATAAGACTCGGAATCCCAAAGGTCGACACAAAATTTAACAAAGCCAAGCTGAAAGTCTGGATAAGCTTGAGAACGCTCAATAAGCTCATGAGCCTTAGAGCTACCCATACGACCGGCTGCGTCCATCCAAACAAGACGAGCCACCCATCCGGCCCTAGTTAATTGCTCTAAGTTTCCATCATGCGGCATATTCCTTGAATCAACCTGCATGCTGTAACAAAAATAGCGGTAGCGCTTTGGGTCAATTGGACGACCAGGGTTAACAGAGAAAAGTAAGTGAGTGTCTACAGTGAACCTCTCAGCATCAAAGTCCGTTGTCGCACTAAAATACCCTTTCTGGAATTTTTCATTATGAAATCCGTTAAGAGCCCCAAGAGTGCCATGCAAATTTATTAGATCAGTTGACTGACTCATATCCCATTCATCTCCAAGCTCAGTGGCACTATACTCCTGTCCACTATCTCTACTAGGAGAGGTAAATTTAAGAGTTGGTTTTGAATTGATAATCAATGGGCCGACATAATTGCTTCGTGCTTTAGAAAATTTAGAATTTCCGAAATCTCCCATTAAATCTGCATAAAAATAGTATTTCCCCGGAGGAAGTATTCCTGTTTTTAAATCATGGGATCCATTTAACCCAAGACCATTTACTAGAGGAGTACCATCATATCCCGAATTATTGTCATCTATAAACAAAACAACGTGATTATCAGAATCCCCACCGGCACTGCGCCAAGTAAATTTTGTCTCTGGCGAAGATTTAGGATCAAATATTCGAAGCCAATCATAAGAAATCTCTCCTCCTTTTTCCTGTAACAAACTAGGAAAAATAGAAAGTCCTGTGACATCTCCTGACCAGGGGAATTCAGAGCTATATTGCCTCAGATCCAGGTGTTTAATAGACCATCGATTGCGATCAGATTTAACAAACCCTCCATCAGCCAAATAATAGCCATCCGGTAGCTGAAAACCTTTGATGGCATATTCATTCTGCTTGGACCACATTATAGAAAAGTGAGAGGGAGTAGAGAGTTTGTTACGAAAAGAAAGGTTGGTATATTTGTCGGCATCAACTGGGTAATGTAAACCCAACCTACCGCAATTTTCTCTATACGCTAACTGAGAGCCAAGTGTTGGAACCGGAATAACTCCCTGTATTGGACCGGTCACTTCAGAATGAACTCCACTCCAAACGCCTCGGCTAATTCCCTTTTTACCAAAATAAAATCCATCTACCCCAACATCACAAGGATCATCAAAATTCTTAGGTGCTCCCCAAATATCGCTAAAATATTCATCTACATCTGAGACAACCAAATTTCTGGGCCCAGATAACGAAATAGACTGCTGCGCAGCAAGCTCAGAGTAGCTAAGAAAAACAGCCAATAGGAGTAGGGCTATGGTAACGGGGGAATTGAAATTTCTTTTGAAAAACAATCTGACTAACTTAAACATCAAGTAAGACCTAAAATACTATATTACATCCTGGGTTCCCAAAATGGACCCCTTACAACAAACTTCTAAAATACTACCTTCACAGATTCCCGACCCAGGGACAATTTAGAGGCAAATACTTAATCTTAATTTATCAACCTATTTACTCAAAATTAACATGAAGTAGAAGATCTTTAAAGCCTAAATAGATACTATTTTACCTCTAAATTAAATATTTAGAGAAAATAAAATTCTATTTTTAGCTAATAATTAGAATATCTTAACACTTAATTTAAAAATATGTAAATAAATTTGAAGCAAGATTACCGCAGTCCCGGAATAGTCTTCATACGAATGAGCAACTACTTATTGCTACATTGGTTGTGTTAAAATTTTTCCTAATTTACTCAGTCCCCCGACCCCTCCATAGCCCCACTGTGGAGGGGTTTTTTATTACAGACCTCTTCTAGAAGCCATCCCAGAATTTCTTTTTTGGCCTATCTGGGCTGAGTTAAACATCCCTCCGGTGCTCATTTAGATCACTAAACTCCGCTCCTCGCGATTTCCTCTCAACCCACCTCGACTCAAACAGGGATATTTTGGGATGGCTTCTAATGATTTCTTGACAAGGCGGCTGGGGCAATGCTCTCTATCTAAAAGATGATACTCAACCCTACTTTGAATCGGAGAACTCAATGAAACACTTTAAGAGTCGTATTCCTTTGCAGCTAAGCCTATACGCCTTTGGAATTCTGACTTGCTCACAGACAACCTCAGTTTTTGCAAACGACGAACTCCCCTCAAGAAAACCGGGACTTTGGGAGTCTAAGGTGTCGATGACATCCTTGGGTGGAGAGCAAACAACGAAAGAATGTGTTTCTGCCGAAACCGATAAAGCAATGATGTTGAAAAGCCCAAGTGGTCCAAACGGCTCTCAGTGTAAAAATAGTGTAAAAAAGAATGGCAATGCTTGGACTATAGAAGTTTCATGTGCTCGAGATGGAATCAGTATGAATTCCACCAACACTCTCTCAGGAGATTTTCAATCCAGCTACAAAGGCAGTGGTGTCGTAAAATTTAAAATGAAGAGTGATAAAGCACCAAAGATCAATATCCCTGACCAGTCAATTACCATTGACGCAACTTACAAAGGTGCATGCCCAAAAGACATGAAACCTGGAGATATTGTTGCCCCGGGCCTTCCCGGGATGGGAGATAAAAAATTTAACATCAACGATTCCAAATAAAAAAAAAGCCCCTCTCTAGAGGGGCTTTTTTTTAATCTGAACAGTCTAAAAACCTTCCCAAAAGGGGATTTTGGGATGGCTTCTAACTACTATGTTAGGCTAAAATTCAGCCCAATGAGAAAACCAAGGTTATTGTAATCCAGATCAAGAGTTGCAGTATCATTGCCAAACTCAGGCGAAGGGCCAGAAAAGAATCTAGCTTCACCAAAAACGCTCAAATTCTCGAGAGCTGAAATATTTACTCCCACAAAAGCCTGCCAGGCTATGGTAGAGTCATCAAACTCATCAAAGAACGTATCGTCCAATTCAATCTTTGTATCAATATCCTTGAGAAAACCTAGGCCTCCGCCCATATAAGGAGAGAACAAACTAGAATATGAAGGATAGTATATTAAGTTAGCCATAATAGCTGAAGACTCGATATCGCCCTTCACAGTAACCGACGAAAAGTCTATCGAATCAATATCATTAGCTCGGGTCGCATAATCCAGCTCAAGAGCTAAGCCGTTATGCATTCTATAACCTAGGGCGAACCCAAAAAGGTGTCCTGTCTTATATTCGACTTCCGATCCATCAATAAGGGACAAAGCATCACTAGCTTCAAAATCATTCTCAGCAGTGTAGTTCACACCTCCATAGCCTTTAAGATACAAACCGCCATCCGCCATGGAACTCATTGGGCATGATAGAGAAGTAATCAGAACTGCTATGAGAGCTGCTGTTGTAAAATTGCTAGTTACGCGACCAAACATAATAAGTCTCCTATGTGTTTTGGTAAATTATTTTGGAAACCTGAATGGTTTCCTACACTACATACTTTAAGATACTACGAGCAGTTAGTAGACCACAAAATCGTCTCGTAACTCAAGAGCTCTTTGGTAGTAGCTATGGTTTTGGCTTCAGAGGCTTTATTAGCAAGTCTAAGCCTTCAATCTTTAACTCCAGGCAAAAAGCCATTAACTCACCTAGCTCACCTTCAGGAAATCCATTCTTTTGAAACCAAAAAAGATATTCATCTGGCAAGTCTATCAAGGACATTCCACTAAAGCGACCAAACGGCATTTTCCATTCGGCAAGCTTTATCAAATCTTCCTTTTTATATTGCTTTTCGATGCAACTCCTTAGATAACTAGACTGAGGTTTCATCATAGACTCTTGCTACAAATAAAAAGAGCGGCCGACTAGGTTCAATTGTAAAAACTGATACCAACTATGTCAAAAGATAGAAAACTTCAAAAATCGTCCAAATACTTCATTTTTGATTTCTCAGGTCCAAAGATTTTTCTCCGTTTGTTTAACTTAGTAGCTGGCTTGGTAATTTTTGGAATTGGTATTGGTATTATGGTGCAGTCCAACTCCGGAGTCCCCCCCTGGGACGTATTGCATGGTGGACTTGGAAAAATGTTTGGTGGCTCCATCGGCTACTGGTCCGTAGTAGTATCTTTCGCTGTAATGTTTCTTTGGATTCCCCTAAAGGAGAAGATTGGAATTGGAACAATCCTCAACGGCATTATTATAGGCTTAATGATTGATCTCACCGGAGTCATACTTCCAGAAGCAAATAACTTTCCTCTTGGTGGGCTATATATACTTTTGGGTATTGCGATGACCGGCTTAGGAACAGGCCTCTACATGAGAGCAGAGCTTGGTGCCGGGCCCCGAGACGGTCTAATGCAGGGAATAGCCAAACAAGGATTCTCGATTCAGCTAACAAGATTTATCCTGGAAGCGACCGTCCTAGCTATCGGGATATACTTAGGGGGTTCGTTCGGTTGGGGAACAATTGCATTCACCCTTTTCATTGGTCCGGCCGTACAATTCTTTTTAACCGTGAATTGCAATACCAAAACTATGTCCAAAACATAATATTACCCCTTATATCTCGTCCCCCTCTATTAGAGAGCCTTAGTTGAGTTATCCACAACACCAAAAGCGCACAAAATCTTTTCTTGGATCTAAACTCAAAAAAGCCTACAAATGAACGATTCAAAGTTGTTTCGCAGTAGTATTTCGTTCCCTTTAAAATTATGTAGATTGACCATGATTAAGAATTTTCTGTCCCACCGCGCCCTCGCCTCAAGCCTATTATCAATCGGAATTTTAAGCCTCAGCGCTTGCAGTAGCGACGATATAAATTTGGACTCTCTTGCCCAAGAAACTAACAGTCGAGTGATTGCAGCGAATTCAAATACGGTAAGTCAAAACGCCTCCACCAATATCAGCAGTGGAACTGTTTCAAACCCGGAATCCTCCCAAGCCTCTGTTTCGAACCCACTTGTGAGTTCCACTCAATTTTTTGGTAGAAATGGTAATGTTTATAAACCTGTTAGTGACACAGATGCCTCAGGTGGAGGGAACCTGGTTGTCCTTTTCAGTTCGTCCTTCACCAGACAATTTGAATCTTGCAATATCGTTATGGCCGATGGTAGCACTAGAGGCCTAAGCTGTATTAACGACCAACCTTGGACACAAATTCCTTTCAGTTGTTTTAGTAATGGGAATCGTCAAACCTGGAGAGCAGATTTTAAGTGTAGCTCTGTTGGTTCTGTTTTAGTTCGTTGTTTAGACTTCAACCAAGAAATAACCTTCACTGTCCCTAGTGGTCAGCAAGGTAATGTCTGTAGTAGAGTTGGTTAAGTAATCTCTTACAGCAACGCTTGGGCTCTGGTACGTTGAGAAACTATACTTGAGCCTTTTTTACACTCTTTAATAAAAAATATTCCTATGAACGTCCAAGAAGCTATTAAAAATCGTCGCTCTGTAAAAAAGTTCGACCCAAATCATAAAATGTCTGATAGCGAGGTAAAGGAACTTTTTGACCTGACAATACTCTCCCCCACAGCTTTTAATATTCAACACTGGCGTTTCGTCTCGGTTACTGACCCTGAGTTAAGAGAAAAAATTAAAGCTGTTTCATGGGACCAAGCTCAAGTTACTGATGCGTCACTTTTAGTTGTGGTTTGTGCCGATTTAAAAGCTTGGGAAAAAGACCCGGCCCGCTACTGGAAGAATGCTCCTAAGGAAGCGCAGGAAATGCTAGTTCCCATGATAGGTCCATTTTATGAAGGAAAAGATCAGATTCAAAGAGATGAAGCCTTTCGCTCATGTGGTATAGCGGCGCAAACTTTAATGCTAGCAGCTCAAGGCCTTGGCTATGATAGCTGTCCAATGGATGGGTTTGACTTTGATGCTGTAGCAAAACTAATTAATCTTCCAGATGACCATGTAATTACTATGTTCGTTACAGTTGGTAAGAAGTTAGAGCCGGCATATGTTCGAGGCGGGCAGTTGGAACAGTCGGAAGTAGTGATTCAAAACACCTTCTAAAGTGCCACCTAAGTAACTAGGATCGCCTTGCTCCTTCTCGGGGCATGCGGTCTTTATTTGGCCGGTTCTGTCCCCGCTTCCCCTTATAATCCCTACGCCCCCCGTGTTTCTTCATTTTATTAAATTTCTTTTTTTGCTCCTCGGTCAAAATTTCTAAAACCTGACGGTTAAAATCTTCCCGTTGTTGGCGCATTTTGGGTCTCATTTCTCTTTGAAGAGAAGTCATCTCAGCTTTTTTCGAAGCTAGTATCCCATTAAGCTGAGTAGTTTGCTCTTTAGACAAGCCAAGTCTTTTGACCAAGCGCTTTTTTAGGTTCTTGTGACGGACATTGAGGATTTTTTGATGTTGGGCAAAACCCTTCTTACCCCCTGCTTCACTAAAGCCGTGAGCGGCTCTACTTTTCCCAACTAAGACCCCTATACCAAATGAAATTCCTAGCAAAAAAAGAGGTAAGGCAAATTTCATTAACTTCTTCATAGTTCACCAAAAGAATCTTCTAAGAAAAAACTCTCAAGCGCAGCATCCTCATCAACCAAGCTGTGAAACTCCATGTCAGCTTGGGAACTAAGTAGAGAATCTACAGAATAGGAACTGTCTTCAGTCAGCATCGGACTAAGTAAAACTACGGCCAAGCCAAACACTAAGGAAGATACAATCCATTCCTGCGGCTTCAAATACTCAAGCCAAGCACTATGAGGATGCGCCTCTTGTCGGACCCTAGACATTACTTGCGCAACAAACTCCTCCGAAGCTGGTGGCTCAGCTTCAAAAGTGATCTTCGTTTTATCATCGCTAATATTACTCATCTTTTCCACCTTCGAGCTGTCCTAGTTCTTTAACTTTTTTCCTAATTCTCTTTAATTTGGACTTTACCGAATCTTCAGTTGAACCAACTATTTCAGCGATCTCATTATTACTGTAACCCTGAAACTCTCTTAGTAAGAGCAAGGCTCTTTGATCCGGGCTCAATTTACTTAGTATAAACTTACTAACCTCTTTAGCTTCCAGCTGTCGATCAACCCCAGTCCCACTTTGGAATTCAGCTGAAAGACCTTCTTCGCTTATGAAATCAAAGGAAATAAATCTAAAAATCTTTTTCTTTCGCAATAAGTCAATGCAATGGTTCCGAGAAATATTAAAAAGCCAGGTCGAAAATTTAGCTTCCGCTCTAAAGCCCTCTAACTTTTTAAATACTTTAATAAATATTTCTTGAGCCGCATCCCATGCCAGTTCTCGGTCACCAAGCATGTTCGCGCAGAACCCTCTAATTTTTGATTCATAACGACGAACGAGTAGAGAAAAAGAATCGGTGTCCCCGGCCAATACCCGCCGAACAATTTCCTCGTCCTCTTCTTCTACCTCGCCCATCAATGATCAGTTTAATAGCCTCTAATATAGGCAGTTTTCGACTACTCAGCGTTCTGCTTTCGATTCTTGCGTCCTTTTCTTCGCCCTTTTTCTTTTCTGTTCTTCTTCCCTTCTTCCCACTTAGCTTTCTGCTCTGGCGTAAGAACAGCAGCTATTTCACTTTCAACTCCAGCCCGAGAACCTTTGCGACAGTTAGAACGCTCACTAAATTTTTCCAAATTTTTACATTCTTGGCTTTTCTCTTTGCGACCATCTTTGGCTTTCTTCATAATTCCATAGACTTTGTCAGCCTGATCATCACTTAACTCAAGCCTGTCTTGCATTTTAGACACCATTTTGTCCAAGTTCATGCCTTTGCGACCTTTATGTTTCCCAGCCGCTCCAGACTCAGCCAATGCAGGTAGGCAAATCAAACTAGCCACTGCAACACTCAAGCTTAAAATCTTCAAATTCTTCATAATTCACTCCTAGTTATTCGTTCTAAATATTATGATTTCTAATCCTATAAAAATTCAGACGGAAGGGAGAGAGAAAAGTGTCACACCAGGGTAAACATTCTTTAAATAGCTAGTTTAGTAGAATCTAAATGGACATAAAACTCCTGTCTCGATGTTAATAAGTCAAAAATAAGAGCTACTTGCAGGAGTTTTGTTGTTAATTTTAGGTGATTTATCCTTAATTTGTAGATTTTTAGACAAAAGACTGGATATAACGCAAAACATATGTCATAATCCCGCAGTTTTTAATAAACAATTATTTAATCCTCATAAACGGGAGTCCAATCAGAATGTCAGCTTCAGCCATTAATGGTCCAGAAAATTTTTCCGAAATGTCTTACGAAGAGCTCGAGAAGCTCAACCTCGAAGCTCGAGAGAAAGCGCAAGGAGGAGAGGACAACGATTCACTGGCTGAGAGTTATCTCAATTATCTAAAGAATGAGTCAGCAATTAAAGCAGTCATTGTCGCTTTCACTGATCTTGAAGGCCGATTTCACACACTAGACTATGACAAAAAATTTTTAATAGACAGTCACAAGAACCTCACATTCGATGGTTCCTCCGTTAGAGGTTACAGTGTTGTAAACGACTCTGACCTAAGGTTAATCCTAGACTGGAGCTCCTTTCGTTGGCTTCCAAGTGAAATTTTTGGAAACGGTAAAGTTCTTGTTTTTAGTCGTATTCATGACAAAGATGGCAAACCTTTTGAGTCTGACATGCGAAGCAGACTTTTTGAACTAAAGAATTCTCTCAAGAAAGAGTATGACTACACCACAAACGTAGCTGTGGAGCTAGAAGGATTCCTTTTTAGAGGCGAGTCTGCTGAACAAAATTATTCTAGCCGAACTGGTTTTGAATTTGTTTCTACTGG
>CALKYB010000223.1 GCA_938003565.1 uncultured bacterium | reverse complement strand
ACATAAAATTAAACGCTTAAGGTTACTAAACCAGCTCAATAAAAAGTCTACAATTTTTCACTAATTTATCAAGGGCATGACCTATAATTACAAGTCCGTAGATAGGCGAACCCCTTTTAGAATCCCCGTATGCCTCTTATCTATCAAAGCATATATACTGACCGGGTGAAAGATTGTTTAGTACTGGAGATCTCAAGTGGTGGGGGTATACCGCTTATCATTTCTCTGTAGATTTAAATGGTAATACCGTGAATTTTATCCGCTAGCTAAGAAGAACCAACTAAAAGAAGCTTGAGAATCAATTGAGTTGAAACACTCGATGACTTTGGGTGGAAGAGAGAGTTTCAACTCAATTGATTCGACGCACCTCTTCTCGAGAAGCAAACCACGACAGCACAAATAAAAAAGGACCCGAAACGGGCCCTTTTTCTCAAAAAGTGACACTGTTTTAATGACTACTTTTTGTCTTCCGGATTCAACTGCTGTTGAAGCAAGTCTCCAAAAGTCACAGCAGATGAAGACTCTTCCATATACTCGGCATAGTCTTCAGAATCTTTTCGCTTGGTCGGCTTCATACTTAAGCTAATTCGACGCTCTGCTCGATCGACATTGGTAACCTCAGCTTCTACTGGAGAACCAACAGGAAATTTTTCTGTTATATCCTCCCCTCTCTCAACACCCAGTTGAGAAATATGTATCAAGCCTTCAACCCCTTCTTCCAACTCAACAAAGACACCAAAATCTGTGACGTTAGTAACAGCTCCTTTAACGCGAACACCTGTTGGGTAACGATGCGGAACAGACTCCCAGATATCCTCAGAAAGTTGCTTAATTCCGAGACTAAGTCTTTCATTATCTGGATCTATTTCCAAGACAACTGCTTCGACCTCATCACCCTTCTTGTAAAGCTCCGCTATCTCTTTCGGATCCTTAATTCGCTTAGTCCAAGAAAAATCAGAAACATGAACCAACCCGTCGATATCATCTCTAACATTGATGAATATACCGAAGTCAGTAACCGATCTCACAGTTCCATTGATCTTCTGTCCAACTGGGAACTCTTTTGAGAGCTCTTCCCATGGATTCTCAGTAAGCTGCTTCAAGCCAAGACTGATTCTTTGCTTTTCAGCACTAACTTCTAGAACAATCGCCTTAACTTCATCATTTACCGATATCAACTTGGAAGGATGCCGAAGCTTCTTAGTCCAGCTCATCTCAGAGACGTGAATCAATCCCTCAATACCCTCTTCAAGTTTAACGAACGCACCATAATCAGTCAGACTTACAACTTTTCCTTCAACAACCTCACCAGGCTGGTAACGTGCTTCTACCTTCTCCCATGGGTTATCGTGAAGCTGCTTCATTCCTAAGCTAACACGCTCATTTTCTTTATCGTAACTTAGAATAACTACTGGAACACTCTGTCCCACCGTTAGAATTTCGCTAGGATGCACAACCCGCCCCCACGACATATCCGTAATGTGAAGCAGGCCATCAATTCCACCCAAGTCAATAAACGCACCGTACTCGGTTACATTCTTCACTTGACCTTCCATCACCACACCTTCAGCAATTTGACCGATGGTATCCTTCTTCAGAGCATCTCTTTCTTTCTCAAGAACAACTCTTCTAGATAGAACTATATTACCTCGCTCGCGGCTAAACTTAAGAACCTTGAACTCCATATCTGTCCCAACAAACTTATCTAAGTTACGCTGCGGACGAATATCAATCTGCGAACCGGGAAGAAAAGCTGGAACGCCTACATCAACATGTAGTCCACCTTTAACTTTTTGAATCACAGTACCGCCAATCTTATCTCCATCAGCAAACACTTGCTCTAGTTTGTTCCAAACCTTAAGCTGCTCAGCTCGGTCTTTTGATAGAACGATTTCCCCCATTTCATTTTCGGGAGAAAGCATCAAGACCTCAACCACATCGCCAATCTCGACTGTGACTTTTCCTTCTTTATTTTGAAATTGATTTAGGGGGATATGCCCTTCAGACTTAAACCCGATATCAACAAGGATCGCGTCTTTTTGTATTGCAACAACCTTACCAGTTATCAACTCACCCGGACGGGCAGCGTCAAAACCTTCAGCAAGCAATTGTTCAAATTCGGAAGTGTCGGCAGAATCTGCCACTAGTTCTTTATGTTTCATTATCGAATATTAAGCCTACGAAGCCAGCTTAAGCTATCCATTCGGCAGTTAACCACCTACAGTTAATAAAATTATATCCTCGCTAAACAAACAGAGCAGCTGAGATCTTTTCAATCACTTCTTCCCTAGAAAGCTTAGTAGTATCTATTCTAATAGCATCTAGA
The DNA here is from genome assembly GCA_938003565.1 of uncultured bacterium. Taxonomy (GTDB): domain Bacteria; phylum Bdellovibrionota_C; class UBA2361; order SZUA-149; family CALKYB01; genus CALKYB01. The sequence goes on along the minus strand of CALKYB010000223.1, from coordinate 464 downwards.
GCTGCCACACTGGGAGAAAACTCCCTGCTCATATCTTGCTCATCCCTAGATTGCAACTCTTTAAGCAAAGATAAATACTCTGGATTGTTCTTTAAGGGCTGAGAGTCCCCTCTTTCTAAACCAAGCTCAGCAAACCTTCGTAAAGCTCGAGTCTCTAGGTCAGCATCAAGGTAAAACTTATGTTTTGCATCAGGAAATACAATCGTACCTGCATCCCGCCCCTCTAATACAGTGGGAACCTCAGAGTTCTCAACTATACTTCGCTGCAATTTAGTCAGTAATTCTCTTAACTTAGGCAGCAGAGCAACCCTACTCGCTACCAGGCTATTCTCCTTTGAGCTCAATTCTTCGGGTCTATCAATACCTGAAACACGAAACTCGGTGACCGCCTCACCGCCAGGTTTATCCGAGTAAACTAGATAAAATTTAAATTCCACTTTTTCGGTGATGCCAATTATTGAAGC
>CALKYB010000222.1 GCA_938003565.1 uncultured bacterium | reverse complement strand
CTTTGTTTGATATTAAGCGAAGACTTACCTTGAGCGCTGATTAATATCTAAGCTATATGAAGGTTGGAATTGGAAGAGTTTTCCCTGATGCTCGTTCTGCTTCAAAAAAACGAACCATTCCTGCGTATTCAGCTTCGGCATCCATATAAGAACTGATCAGCTGTTGATGAATTAGTTTTAAATTAGCTGGTACCCTAGGGTCATTAACGACTAAGACTGACCCCATATAAATTTCATAAGCTCTGTAGCGTCTACGAACAAGTCTAGGACGATTAAGCCCGTAGATTCGCTCGCAAGCGTCCACAATTTTTCTGGCATTCCTTGTACGCGGCTTATTTATTAGTCGAACCTCTCTGGTTCCTGGCAATGCCTCCCAGGCAAAATAGCGAGCTGGGTCATCAATATATGGATTAATATTGAGAGGCTTCTCTTTGTTATGCGCTATTTCAAACTTGCGAACTTGAGCCGTTTGCAACGGATCTGGAATGCTGTCCGCTGCAAGAACAGAAATTTCAGCATTCGTGATATTGGCGGGAATGTCAGGTGCGGGCATTTTTGTACCAGCATACTCAAATTTATTGCTTTTCCAAGATTGGTTGCAAACTTGGCAGCTGGCGAGATAATTGTCGTAGACATAGGCCAACCACCAATAGATAGACTTCGGACGATAATGCTCTACATCACCAAAAGCAACAACGCTTGAGTGTGATTCACAGTAAGCGCATTTACCATTAGTTTCTTTTAAAAGCTGAGGTTTTGTATCTTTCCATTTTGAACGAAATTTGAGTTTTAACTCCTCGCCATTTTTAACTTTCGTCCTTATTCGTTTCATGAGTTCTTCGACCCTTTTAATGGGTTCGGCGCCATAAAATTTATTATCGATAACGTTTGGGTCGCGCTCGCGACTAAGGAATATCACTATGCTTAGCCTTGCTGTCTAGAAAGTTGTTTATATAAGGCCCGCTGTTTTTCAGTCATCACAATTCTGTCGCGCGGATCCTCATCCATTTTGGTAAGCGTAGCCTCAATCTCTTTCATCTCGGCGGCATCTTTTTTGGTCTTCCGTGACTTTCGGTGAAGTTTCCGATAGCGATCTTTTTTGTTTTCAACACGAATGGATTCATCACTTATATTACCAAAGGCCTCAGTAACGAATAACTCATGTAAAAGCATGTTCCCTGGGTCTTTTTCGAAGGCAATAACTTTTGGAGATTGGTTTTCTTTTCTAGAGCAATAAAACAAGGAGTTCTCTGGTGTTTGCTGGGCGGTAACGACTGAGTGGGTAGTGACAACCAATTGCATATTGGGAAGTTGATTATCAAGAAAATCAAGTAAAATACGTTGCCATTTGGGATGCAAGTGTAGGTCGACTTCATCAATTATCAACAAGCCGCGAACACTAAGAGGGGCTTTATAATCATCAAAGATTTCAGTAATTTGATAAAGTAGATCACCAACCCATGCTGCTACGTTTTGATAACCGTCGCTTAAGTTCTCTAAAGGAACCAAACCGTCTTTGGTCTTAAAGAGCAACGTCTTCTTTTGCTTGTCAATCTTGGAAAAGGTGAGCTCAGGGAGAAAGTCACTCAAGACTTTTCTTACGGTACTCATCTTGAGGCCTGCAGTTCGATAGTCTAAATCCATGGCCCATTGCTCCAATGCATTTAGTTCCGCATAACGACTAAATAGAGACCCCATAGACTTGGCACGGAGCCGATGAAATCCTGAGGGTCCATCAGGTGAATGATTCTTATTACTCAATCTTCGTGATGCACCATAACCGAATACCGGATAACTCCGTTCAGTGTACTCCAAAGCGTCATTCAATGGTTTCAGAGTTTCCTCGGCATCGCTTAAAAATACTGAGAAACGCTTTCCTCTTTTAAAACTGAGCTTAAGGTTACGAACCTCGCCATTTTTTGTTTCAATTTCGCCTTCGATAAAGCCAGATTGAGCAGATTTTCGAATCCAGTCTTCCGGGTCTTTAACTAAGTCTGCCAGTGCATCAGAGCCGGCAAGAAGAAGGCCTATTGCCTTCAATATTGTGGATTTACCTGTACCGTTCTCACCAAGCAATACTGTCCACTTGCGATTTTCCCCACCTGGTAAATCGAAATCGATCTCTACATCTTTGAAGCATCTAATATTCTTCAACCTAATTTTCTTCAAATACATATAGCGTTCCAAGCTTTAAAAAGTCAGCAGTTTAGGCCCAAGTAAACTTATCGAAAAATTGAGAGCGTTACAAACAACTACGACCGCCCCATTTTTCCCTCCACAAAAAAGGGAGTTTCCCAAACATACAGCTTTTCATTGATTTTATCAATCCTCTTCAATTTCGAGTGAGCAGCTGTATATCATCAAACTCAAGATATTCTCTCCAACCACCGAGTTTAATCCTTCTATTCCATGTGCTTTGATAGCCAGTCATAGTAAGGCTCTATTCCTAGATAGATTTCTTGTGTGGCATTTGCAAAGTTCTCTAAACTATTGGTCGAATAATAATTTGAGTGCTTCTCATATGCTCCGCCCAGTTCTTTCCATGTATTTTGAATTGAGAAATCAGCAAAGAGTTCAGTTCCTGTCATCAAGATAATAGTCCTTCTTTTTCTTTTAGAAGCCCCTGCTTTTCGATCCCACAGAACAAATTCACTAATTAGCTCTTTTTCCAACTCTGAAAAATTGTCTTTTAAAACGGATATTACAATTGCCGCGGTAGGAAGTTTCTTCGCAAGTGTTTTTAGCTGAGTAATATCTTTCTTTTTTATTGCTTCTGAGGCAAATGATTTGGCCTCGCCTATGGCAAGGATTGGGTTTTTATTA
>CALKYB010000221.1 GCA_938003565.1 uncultured bacterium | reverse complement strand
GCTTCGGGGTGCGATAAGAATTAGGATTTTCACCCGAGAGAACAGCGCGAATAGATTCTCGGACTAGACGTAAATCTTGAACTGCTGTGAGAGCCCAAACACTGAAGCCTGCAAAGAGTAGGAAAAGAAGTTCGCTAATTAAAGTCAAAATAATAAACCTGCCTAGTGAAGAGAGGGGTTGTTTTCAAGAAAGGTTTTATTGATAATTGCCTGGCACCATGAAAGTAAGATTTCAGGATCATCTTGTTTTCTGGCAAATGCATCAGCGCCAAGCAGTGCTAGCTTAGCCTCCAGCATTCGATCATTTTCCCCCGTTAGCATAACAACAGGTAGCTTCGGTAGAGCAGCCTTAATTTTGACTAATACTTCCTCACCGTCAATTTCTGGCATTCTAATATCTGAGATTACAAGGTCTGGTCTAGTATCTGGATCTAGAGTCAGCTCTAGTGCTTCGAGGCCAGAACAAGTTGAGTGCACAGTCCAGCCATTGCCCTCCATTATATTCTTCAGAACTCTTAGGAATCTCGGATCGTCATCTAGTAGTATGGCAGACTTATGTTTTCTTCTAATTTTGTCATTGAGTTTAGGGGAATTATACAATTCTTTTTGACTAACTTGAGATTGGTTTTTCTCTGGTCGTAATATTAGCCTTGGGGAGCCATCAACAATACAAGTTTGAAGAGCAAATTTTTGTTTGTCGAGAGAATAGAGTTGTTGGCCTTCATTTTGCACCAACTCCATAGCTTGTTTTAGCACATCTTTATGAATCTTGCCTCGATAGCGGTTCTGTCCAATATTGAATTCAAAAAGACTAACCTCTGGGTAACCGAGAAAAACTTCTGAAGCTCCCATGGAAAAACTATCCATTGCTATTCGATATATTATCTCTTTTACCTGTTCTGGTTGGACTGTAAGTGAATTTTCTGAATCAGTTGCCAAAACGTTGTTCCCCTCCTGTATTTGATTCTCAGCAACTGAGAAGAAACGCTGCCAGGCAGCTTCAACGGAGCTGCCGAGTGCGAGCTTAACTTTAACTCCTTCTTCTAAAAATTTTTTCATATTTATATTCTCCGGGTTAGAGCAAATAAGGGTATGTTTTGGCATCGAGTCTACTGGGACTACCCCAAGCTTATGCAGACGTTTTGGCTCTGAGCTTAAGCGTTTGAGAAGCTCTCCATCTATTGCAGGAATTTTAGCCTGAGACTCCAGATGGAGTAAGTCTGCTACTTTGTCTAGAAGGGTTTGACTCTCAATTTGTCGATCTCTAGCAACTGCTTCGATTAACTCTTCCTCTGAATGTTTTAGAGACATTTTCTCAATATAGTTTTGTGAGAAAAGTTTCAGTAGTGCATCCGAAATCTTGAGATTGCTAGCTTTTGGCTTGGAGATGCTAAAGAGCTTTAGCAGAGGGGCGAGTAGGCTCTTCTTTAATTTGTCTTTCGCGGGGAGGTTTTCCTTATTTAACATGGGACTCCTTTAAATAGGGTTTAATATTGCTTGGGTCTGCTAAAGATCTATTGAATTCAAAAACCGGAACTAAGGGGACGGATGCGGAAAGTAACATCAAACCAATGACTGAAACGAACACAGGAAATACGACCAGGTTTTCGAGTCGTTTTACCCTCGCTTCTGAATCCAATTTCCACTCTGAGTGAGAGTGGTTCGCAAGACTCTTTAGCGCGGGGACTAACTCTCCTCCTCCACTTTGACTAGCATCTAAGTGTAAGAGCGTGTGCCTCAGCACTTTGTTTTCAGTGGTGTCCGCGATTAGCTCTACTGCTTCAGAGAAGGGTAGGCCTCTAAGTGAGAGGTTGTAGATTTTATCTAGATATTCAACTGGAATGTTTCTTTTTTCACTTCTTGTGCCTGAGATAACTTTTTCTATCGCTGGTAGAATTCCGAGGCCGGATTCGACCAAGAGAATCAAAGACTCTAGGACTAAAGGTGTTTGAAATAGGATTCGACGGTCTATGGACTGAGAGTGCCACTTTTTTGCAAAAAGGAAAATGACAAAGCCTATGTAAAGCCCAACGAAGTTTGTGATTAGAAAAAATGGGATTGATAGGGTAGAGTCTCCGCTTAAATTGAAAAAGTAAAGGGCAGAGCTTACGAGAGAGATAGTCCCAAGAAATAGATATTTTAGTGATTTTTCTGAGAATCCGTAGAATGAAAAATCTTCAGAGTTAGAGGTCCTAATATTTGAAATATTTTCAACCTCACTTTTTCCCAGAGAAGATCCTTCAAGATTTAAAAGTTCTCCCAGCCGTGAGCTGTCATCCAGATTTTTTAAACTTCTTCGTCCAAGTGTAATCCCACCTACAAGCAGAAGTGTTAGAGCAAGGAGAATGTAGAATAGGGTAATCATGGTTTAAAGCGACTCATTAGTGATAGAATGATATAGCCACCAGCTATCATTATTATTCCCAGGGATGCGAGGAAATTTGCAGTTGGATTAGTCCAAATTAAATTCCAAAATTCTTTTGATCTAAAGGAGACGATGAATAGAATAAAAGGGGTGATGAGAAGTAAAATATTTGCTGTCATTCGCATTGTCGCAGTACTTGTGGCGGCAGAGCTACGTAATGCAGTTCGGTCCCTGCTAACCAAAGCAAGCCGTTGTAGTGTTTGCGAGAGTTTACCACCATCTCTTAAAACCAGTAAAAATGCTGATCGAAATAACTCCACTTCTGGAAGCCTAATGTCTTTGGCAAAATTATCGACTGCAATTTCTTGAGGGGTGCCTCGATGCAGTGAAGCTATTAGTTTATCCATTTCTTTTCGAACAAGACTAGAGTTGGGAAGAAGTTTGGCTGATCGAGCAAGTGCTACTTGAGCAGTTAGCCCAGTTTTTAGACTAGAGGCGGTTGCTAGCAGAACAACGGGGTAGTCCGCCGAAAACTCGTCTGCCCGAGCACTTGCAAGTTGTTCTAATCTAAGAAAGGGAATACTTGCTCCAAACAATGTAAAGAAAGGAACTATAAACGGGTTGATCAGGGAGGCGGCAAAAAGTGAAAAAGCTGATCCTAAGAGGAGAGATGAGATAAGGATTATTCTCGATTTGTAGTTTCTTCCTGAATGAATAATTAGACCCTCTAGCCAACTCATTTCACTCTCAGAGAAGTCTTCCTCTGTTGTTGTAATAGTTTGATTTAGTTTTTCTTCATATGTTTTGCCATAGTCAAGTAAGGACTCGGTTCGAGACAAGGAATCTAGGCGAGCAATAATTGAGAGTTTTGAACCTAGTCTATCAATCATGTTCCTCCTCAAGCCCTAAGGGTAAGTAGATTGGTTGACCGGGCAATGGTAGAGGCTCGGAGTAATTTCTAACTAGCTGGTCAAAATCACTGACTCCGGACTGACGAAGCCAGGTAGGTTGCTTTTTGTGCTGTAGGGAGTTGTTGTCTATATTAAAGGAGAATATGGGAGAGAACTGAACCGCCCCATCAACTGCTTTGCCAACCTCAACCACTTCCATTATTCTTCGAGTTCTACAGGCTGGATCTAGCCCGATAAATACTACCACCGACAAGGCATCAGAGATTTGGCGACGAACAGTTGCTACGTCAACGTTAGCTTGAGCACGTAAAAGAAATATTTCAAGACGATTAATTGAATCACGGGCGCTTCGGGCATGAATGGTAGATAAGCCTGGATGACCAGATGCACAAACATCTACGAAGGCCTCTGCAGCTTCAGCGTCTCTCATTTCCCCCAGAATGACTCTATTCATTGCCATCCTCATTCCAGTACGAATGGCCGTGGCCGGAGCAATTTTGCCTGAGCCCTCAGTATTATTTTCACGAGTTAAAAGTGTTCTGACAAAGCGTCTTTCGATATTCAGTTCGTGAGTGTCTTCAATTATTAGAATTGCCTCAGATTCAGGAATATTGCTAGCAAGGGCTTTAACCAAGGTTGTCTTGCCGGTGCCAACTTCTCCAGCTACTAGAATCGTTCTATTACCGTGGGCTACGATAGTTTTTAAGTAGTCAAGAACTACAGACGGAGCAAGGCCGCTATGGGCTAATGATGGTAGAGAGATATTTTTATGTCTGGCTATTCTTAACGTGAGCATAGGGCCAGAGTCTTTTGGGGAAAAGCTCTCATGGGTGACACATGCTCTGACCCTAGAATCTATTGTGGCATCAACAACTGGAGTAGCAGTGGTCGAGGACTTACCTGCACGCTTAAGGAGATTCTCAACGAAGGACTGGTAGGTCGAATGGTCGGGAAAAGATAGATCTGTTTGAAAGTTGCTTCGACCTTTTTGAACACTGATGTCGTCGAAAGATTTAATTATTATGTCGTTTATATCCGGATTTTCTATTAAAGGGGTGAGAATATCATAGTTTTCTAAAGAGGAGCTCAAGGCGGCGACAACCATAGTTCGTTCAATCTCAGAAAGAGATTCTTGCTCTCGATTTTCAATAGTATTAACGAGTTCAAATAGTTGCTTCTCACTTAGCAGTCTATTGTCTGAGGTTATATCGGTTTGGCCAATGAAGCGGCGGGTTTCTCTAAGAATATAGTTAGCGGAGCCCGTTAAAGCCTTTTTTTTTGGTTCTCGTTTTTCGGGCTTGCCATTTCCATTGGTGCCATAATAACTTTTTTTTATTTCTGCTATTGAAGATGACACGGTAAGCTACTCCCTTAAATTTATAGCAGGACTCATTAAGGGGCTTGGAACGGAGTCAATAAGGCCTAAACTGTTGTTTGGAGCCTTATCCTGATTCTTGGTCTGAGGACTATTAGTGATGGGAGTTTTATTATTATTGAAGGATGTTAGTTTAGAACTTGCTTTAACCCAATTTGAATCGTTTAGAACCCAAGTCTTGCCATTTGGTCCCTTAGCCATACCTTTAAATGGCTTCCCCTTATACTTAGCTCTTTCCACACCGCCTAGACGTTTTTGATTCATGGACTTTACTGAGGTAGGTCCAGAGTCACCAACTCCACGCATGGTGAAAGTAATTTTACCAATTGAAGCAGCTGTTTTAACTTTTAGTGCATCTTCTTGTGAAACGAGCAATGTTACTGAGGTTGGGATACTAGAAAATCCCTCCGAATTGTTGCCTGGTTCAGCAGACTGGCCAGCTGAGAGAATTCTTATATTTTCGGCAATTACTTTTGCTTCTAAGTTGCTACTTTGACCGGAGCCTTTGGATTGTATGACTACTACGTCCACATAGTTCCCGCTTCGCGCCCATCCTTCAATCGAAGACTCCATATCCACTTTTAGTGTGATTGCTCGCATCCCCTCAGGAATTCCCTCCGCGACTGCGTTGCTATCAACTGACGAATGACTAATAGATGAGAGGGGAATGGGTACGAGTTTGGGAATATTGGAAGTAACGACCGCGTTTTGATATCGACCTAGGTCCTCGAGTACCTCGGGAGGAACTCTAGATTTTGGCCAATTGGCACGAGTAAAGGGTACGTCTGATAGTTTTTCGCCGCGGGCGATCGGACGACTGGGAAGTGGCAACAATACATTATCATCTGTGGAAGCAATTCTAATTTCTTCGCCTCCAGTAGGAGGTTTTGAACTACTACCAGCACCAGAGAGAAAGAAAGTAAGAAAAATTCCAGTTATGAGAGCATACCCAAGTAAGAATAATTTAGATCGGACTGAATAATACTTTGGAAGTTTTTTGGGCTTCGA
>CALKYB010000220.1 GCA_938003565.1 uncultured bacterium | reverse complement strand
TCAAACGAATTAGCAGCCGCAACAGCCAGGCCTTTCGCACCGGCTGCTTTTGCTGCTTCACTGATCGAATCATTGAATGGAAAGCGGGCTTTTGTAAAAGTCAAACCGAGCTCGGCCGCCTTTTTCACCCGATCAACCACTACCTCACTGAACTTAAGTACGGGCTGTCCCGCGACAATACTGACACCGAAGTCATTCTTTATTCCAAGCTGAACGCCCAACCCGGAAAGTTTGTTTACCCAGTGGCTACGACTTGAGCGCTCCAATAAATCAGGCGCACAAATCACCGAACCGTACTCACTTCTCGTGTCAGCTGCTCCTTCAAAAAACAGCTTCCGATAGTCATCCGGTGGCAAATCAATCTGAGAAACGCCGGTGCCGGCATATCGAGGCTTCGGATCAGTTTCATCCGCAGCGTAGGTGGGTTTCCCCATAATTAGTGGCGCATTCTTTCGCACCTTGTTCAACTGCTGTTTGTTATTTTTCATGTTTTTCCTTGATAAATGAATTGACCTAACAATTCAGATGACTATCTGAACTGTAGCGGCCAATTCACCAAAAAACCTTTAATGTGTTGTCTAGCGTATCTCCGTTGGTCCAATACCAAACCAAAGGAGAACACTTTGTTTTCTTCTACATTTATTTGAAATTGGAGAGATTGATAGACCGAAACTCTATCTAAATAGACCTTAAATACCGATAAACACAGAATATGTAAACGAATCAGAACCTAAAGAATGTCTCAATAGTCCAATTCAAAGCCAACAAAGAACCTAAAATTCCTTTTAATTTTCGGTATTTCGAAAGATTCACTCAAAATTCAGCCCATCTGACACACCGTTGATCTAAAATACAGCGAAATGACAAAATTGAATTGAGGCGAAGGGTTTGCCAGTAATGGAAGGAAAAATCGATAAGGTCTACCCATTGTTCCCTAGGGAATGCCCTTAGGCACGTCTAAAAAATATGTTGCTGATTGAAATGGACTAGAACTCAAACTTATATTGAAAAGTTGTATTAAATCCACCTTCTTGGCCGTCTTTTTCGAACCTACTCTGTTTCAATAGAAACTCCCCTAACTTTAAATTCTTTTTTAAAAAAGCCTCCATTTCCTGCTCAGAGCCATATCGTCCTTTCAAGTGAGAGAAGTCAAAACCAACTGACCAGTTGGGTGTATTCGCCACTACCCCAAGATTAATCTGGTCATTAAACAAATTTGATGTCGGATCTCCAAGCAGCTTTCGAAACTCGGCTTCAAACTGCAGAGAAGCCTTGTGCTCGGCCAATACTCTCACACCGGTAACTTTGAGATCTAAGCCAGTAGTTGACCTTAAGAAATCTCCTTCACCATTGGCAAGACGAAGCAAATTCCCCACTAACGTAGGTGCCTCTTGAGAAGAAAACAAACTGGCTTGTAGAGTAGTGTGGTTACCATTGTGGGCATCACTGAATTTTTTCTCTATCCCTAACCTACCATTGAAAGAAATTTGCGCTATTCCAATACTTAAATCCCTGTCCAATTCACCACCCTTAAAAGCCAAAGAAAGGTTACCGTCGGAGCCAGCTTCATAGTGAACACTAAAATCATCTAAACTTAGTGACCCTCTTTTAAAAGTGCTTCTAAACGATCTATTAAAACTAAGGACAGCATCACCCGAACCTCTAAAATCTGGAACAGCAAGGACTGAAAATGTCCGATGGTCTCCGTCGGGATCTTGTGACATTGAGCATAAACTTAGTCCATTTTGTAAGGATCTAAAATTTGACCCTAGCCGTCTTATTTGAGTGCTTTTAGCTCCGTGCTTTGAAAAACTGACCGTTCCATCACTTCCTACACTAACCTTTGCTGAGTTCGATTTTTCGGATTCGATCCCAGTTGCTCTAGAAACTTCCTCCCTAAGATCACCATAATAAGTAAACTTACTTCCACCTAAAACAACACCTAAGGGTTTACTATCAGGATCGAGAGTCGGGTCTTCTAAGCTCAGCGCATAGGGATGGGCAACTACGCCGGCCAAAGCTCCTTCAGGGGTGGAAGGATCCGCAACTTTAGAAATTTCAGAAGCTCTATAAATTTCACCATAATCCATGATACTCCAGTTTTCATCACCTTTTTCCCTAAAGGCAATCACTGAATGGAAGTCACCATCCGCAGCATATCCAATATGCTGCACCTCATAACCATTGTTTGCCAAAAGAGTTCCACCGAGCTGATGTATGTGACTACAGTGCCCCTCTGCACCTTGAAGTAGTTCGTTAGCGCTAACTGTGGATGGGGTGTGCTCGTATTTGAATGCATTCAAGTTCGCTAGTAAGTTCGACACTTCTTCAGGCGTCTTATACTTCTCAAGGGCATCCTCAAAGCTAATTCCCTCATAGTCCGTAAATGTGCCGTAGCTATCACTGTTGGCCTTGCCGGTTGCGGGGCCAAAATAGGAGGGATTCTTTTTTATAGAGTCATCAAACATGCTAAACCTAAAAATGTAACCTAAATGATTTGAACCATTTAAGTTGTTATGATTAGGTAGAGCGAGAAAGATACGTTAATTTAGTATGATTTTTGCTTATTTGTAATAGTAAATTTAGCTACTTAGCGTTTAGCTTTCAGCTAAAGGACGGCAACTTTCCTTGGTAAAAGGATTCCAACCCCAGCCATTGTAAAGATCCGCGTCACGATAGTTGCAATCAGGATCTACAGAGTTATCACTTTCCAAAGGCTCACAGGAAGTTTGAGTATCCGGATTCCATCCCCATCCATTATATAGATCTGCATCCGCATAATCGCAGCCATCTCTGTTAGCATTATTGCTTGAGTTCCCACTTGAATCTCCACCTGAATCACTGTCCAATGGATCACAAGTTTCCATCCCATTCCATCCATACCCATCACCGTCAGTATCAATGCACTCTGAAGAACTATTATTTTGATTCGAGTCATCAGTGCTTAATTCTGATCCAGCAGGGCTTACTCCGGTGCAATATTCTCGATCAGTGGCGAACATTCTAGGTGGATTCCCAAGCAACTCTCCGTAATAACCGTAAAATATCAGAGCGCCATTCGAATCTATTACGGCAAAATCCTCTGCACCAGAAGTCCCAAAGGTAGTAAACCTTTCATTTACTGCTCGGAGAAGGCCATTTTCAATATCCCAGTTATGATAAGTGATACTCTCTGGTGTAGCATTGAGGTCAATAACTGGACCTTGTTGAATAGGCTGATCTACCCCTAGCGTATAGAAAAATGTTTTCTCAAAGGTGCCATTTTCTAAAAACTTAAAAAGAGTTGTTCCGTAAAACCTACCTTCACAGTTTTTTGAAAACCAACCCACTTCACTTAAGTTACTAGGACGATCCGAGGAGCCACACCACGCTCCACTGTAGGTAGATTCACGAACGCAGGTCATAGTCCTTCCCACAAGGTCACTTCTCTGCCAAAACAGCTTCTGAAAATCTATTTGGTTTTTACTGATTGGATCAAAGATTGAAAAAGGCCCGTAACTTAAACCGGTGACCTGGCAGGACTCGCCAAACTCATAACCCCAATAATCCCCATCTGGATCACTTGCAGCAAACTCACATTGCGGCTGAGCCAGTGCTTGGGAAAGACTGCATAAAAAGATCGTGGAGAGGAAGATGAAATGCGACACTGAAGGGAAATAAAAACTCATAATCTCTCCAAAAGAAGATACTTTAGGAATAAGGAGAGACTATACCTACCGAGTTTTGACTAATCAAATAGGTGGCTATCGGTGTTTGATGACGTAGAGAATCTCTAGTTCACTGAAAAAACTTCAATATCCTGAATCTGACTAAATAGAGCATCATGCTGAACCCGAATAATGTCAGCTAGTATTTGAGCCTCTCCAGATATTTTCAAACTAACTCGTCCGGTCTGCTGACTAGTCAAACCCAGAAGTGTGTTCAAATCTATATCCTGTCCAGTCTTAGAAGCAATTTGGATTGACTCAGTGGTTAACTCATTTCCGAGAGCATCAAAACCAATAATATCAATAGTCTCATGTTGATCTGAGAGATTAAAAAGCCGCAGCCAGTTCAACTGATTTCGGAAACTGTTTACAGACCCATTCGCCAAATTCGACAATGGTTTTCTCCCCTCGACACTATCTGAGGCAAGTATCCGACCATCAAATCTATAAAGATAACTTGTACTCTTTGCAAAAACTCTACTTCCTGACTGCGAGTAAACCTGGGCTACCCCAGACTCTCCAGCTCTCAAGCCACTATTGGCATCAACATGTATTGTTTGCCTCGGCTGCAATAGGAACTCTAAAACTTCCCCTCGTTCTCCAGAATTAGCCATTAACTCAACCAAGATTGTTTCCTGGTCACTACTCAAGTTACTAATCTCCAGCCAATTCGCGGCCCCTGCACCTCGGGAAATTGTCAGATATTGCACACCGGCATGTCCAGTTGAACAATTCTCGGACAAAGAGAAAGAGCTCATTCTCTCACCATCGACCACGGTTTGGTCTAAACCATACCTAAACAGCTGAGCAGAGTAGTTTGCACCTCTTGCTTGAGGCACTATTTCTACCAGACCATATCGATTTGTAGTCGGATCTTCATGACCGGCGGCTATATCAACTCTAGCTCCAGGCGCTAAGCTCAGCGATTCTTTTGCGACCACTGCGCCAAACATATCATACCTGTTAACAATAAAATCCTGTTTTTGCCCCCGATCCAGATTAACCAACTGCAACCAATGACTTGTTACAAACCCTTGGTCAATGGGATTAATACTAGGTTGAAAGGTGTTGAATGAAGCGTAGCAAGCATGCTTTTCGCTAC
>CALKYB010000219.1 GCA_938003565.1 uncultured bacterium | reverse complement strand
CTTTTTCCAGCATCACCATCGAATCCACCGTATTCGCCGATAATGTAATTATCGTCTTGAATTTGATATCTAAAGGGCTTTCCAGTTTCAGGGTTGATTGGGACTGAGGTAAAATACTCAGGAACAAGGGAATCCAAGCTAGGAGGAGGTTTGTGATTGTTTTTCATCGAGTAGTCGATTACCGCTAGTTCGATTCTTAAGAATGCTTGTTCGTATGGTGAAATATCTCCACCTTCCTGAAACTGATCAAGAGCGCTATCTAGAGATTCACTCGACGACATTGGTTTCTGTCGATTATTGAAGAATAGAAATATAGACAAACTAGTGCAGATGACTATCAAGGCAATTTGTTTAAACATAATTCCAACTAGTGATAAATCTAAACGGAAGGCCAAAAACGACCTTCAATACGGAAACTCAATTAATCATGTTCTGGTTTGTGAAAAAACGCACTCCACAAGCTCAGTATTTTACTAAACTTTACCGCACAAAAAACTTTTACTACTCTGAAACTTACAGAGGGAAAGGTGAAAACACCTAAATTAAAGATGTCTAAAATCAAAGCATTTATTCAACTATCTTGAAAAATTATCAAATATTCATCTACTTAGCTATAAATATGTTTTCAGTTTTATTAGGATTAATTCTAAGATAGGTCATTATTTTCTACGCCTTCGCTGTTTAGGTTGGAGCAGTATCGTAATAAACCTTACGATTAATTCAGAGGATCGGCGAAAACGCCTAGTTCTAGCTCGAAACCTTGACGTGAGAATAATGGTTTAATTCGATGAGTTCAGAGGGTGAGGAAGAGTTCGAAAACTACCTGCTTTAATACTTTAGCAAAACTATGCTCGAATAATTTTGGTGAGTGGTAGGCACGAGCGGACTCGAACCGCTGACCCCTTCCACGTCAAGGAAGTGCTCTAGCCAACTGAGCTACGCGCCTGGGTAGGGGGAGACTACTTCAAATCAGCAGTAGGTTGCAAGAGGGAAGGGCCTGATAATAGGCTATCTTTTTCAACGAATAGAGCGTCGAGTGGGGTCCATTTGATCAGTAGAAACAGTCCAAAGAAGTGCAGGGACCCACTATGAGAAGCAGCTAAATTAAAGTGAATTTGCTTTATTGTTAAAGTATTCACGCACTTGGGCAGTGCCGTTGCTTAAGTAAAGATAAGAATGAAGCATCTGTGTGTAGAAAACCGAGAAAGCAAATATTTTTTACCGACGAGTATACATTTTCCAATCATAAAAATAAGAGATTTCATCCCCAGGGGCAAACTCGTTGTGTCGAATAAATATCCCGTACCCTTTAGGGAATACATTGTCTTTAGTCCTTAATCTAATATTTGTTTCGCTAGCAATTAAGGTTCCGTTTCTATAGAGATTAATTCTACCGTTACTACTCGATGCTGGACTATTTGATATGACCTCTAGTTCCATTAACATCCATTCTCCGAATAAAGGCAACTCTTTGCTAGCTTTGGTAATGCCAGCACCTGGAGTAGATGAGGGAAGCGAAGGATAGTAATAAATTATATGAGTATTACTTCTCCCAAGAGGCGCACGTACTGACCAACCATCATTTCTGTTCCTAGATCCAGATGGAAATGTCGTCACCCCAGGAGCGGATCCCCAATGATGACCATGGCCTATGTAAACCCCTGATTTACCATTGCTATTGATTTGGCCATATCCAGAGGGAATAAAAACTCGTTGAGAATATACAACGTCTTTACTTGTGTTTGATTGTCCCAACTGTGCAGCTTTGACATACAAGCCAACTAATCCACCAGCTTTAAGAAAAGACTTCATCACAGGTTTTCCATCAAATTCTTCAAAGCTAATTTGATCTGGCTCTCCGTAACTTTGACCGATTGGTTGCCCGTTGGCAAAGTTACTTGATTTGCTAAAATACTCAGACGCAGTTTTTCCGTAGTCTTGAGCAGTAGGAGTATCTGACCATGCGACGGTATATCCTTTTTCCGACCAAAATCTATCACGCTCGGACGCGTCGTCTGAAAATTCATATGATATGGTGCAAATTCCCGCAGTGTTTATATTGCTAGTGTCACCATTGTCGAAATATCTTAGCTCTAAATCAAATGAATTAGATGTTCTGAGTATAAAAGGAGCAACATTTAGTTTTGTTGAGGTGACGTTTGGTATTGACGGTCCTGTGTCAACACCGTCAATAAATATATCATAGTTGCGCACTGTAGCTGGGGATTCATCACTCCACTTCACAAGAAGATTGGGCTCATTAATCTTAGATGATGGGCATATTAGCTTTGGTATTGAGTTTTTAAAAGGTTTGGACGTGGTTGTGGTAGTTGCTGACTTAGTTCTAAATTGTTTGATCGGTGACTCTATCGTCTCTCTATTTATCCTTCCGGTTATCTGGTAAAAGTAAACGGTGTCCGGTTTAAGTCCGCTTAGCTTCTGGCGGTAAGCGGACTTTTTCACAAACCCACTATAAGGACCAGACTTGCCAAGCTTTTTGGTCTCGCCGAATCTAAGTTTGAATCTCGAAGACTTACTAAATTCAACATTAATATTAGCAGAGTTGTTTGTGATTTCGGTAACATTTTCAGAGACTATGGAAAGTTGATCTCCCTTAGGTGGAGTTGAAATCCTTGTTCTTCTTGTCCTACAGGGTTTTCCGTTTCTAGTTCCGTAACCGTCACCATCAAGATCCAAACAATTAGCAAAAGAATAGTTTGGAAGAGTTAGTACGATGGATAGGATTATCGAGAGAGGACGAACGTAAGCTGATTTCATACTAAGACCGAATAATGATGACGTTATTTCAACCACTTAGGATTGTTCTAGGAAGTTCTCCTACTTAATTATTGACGACACTCTGGAGTGAAATCTTTAGTCGTAACTAAATTTGGTTTCCGGGATGTGGAAGATAAAAACTCTTTGTTAGCGATGAATCCTGACCTATGTGTTTAAAATTATGGAATAAAAACAATTGCTAAAGAACCCAGCTGTAAAGTTGAAGTTTGAATACAGGGAAAGCGCGCCTACTAAGGTCTATACTCTACAATTTAGCTCAACGAGACGTGAGAAACGGCGACTCTTAAGAAGCTTGAACAAACAGTGGAAAAACAGCTTGAGCTACTTCAAGACATTTCAGAAGACCCAAGTCCTCTCCGATTAAAAACATAATGGGCTCCGATAGTTACTGAAGTCCTAGTTGTTTTAGATTTGACGATACTCATTTCCTAAAAAACTAAAGAAATCTAAAAGATTAGCCGTTGAGCTAGATAGGCATGAATAGAGAACTTTTGGAGGCTTGTGCATCACTCAAGTAAAAGAGAAAAAGGGATTGTATTAATAAG
>CALKYB010000218.1 GCA_938003565.1 uncultured bacterium | reverse complement strand
GGTAGGGAAGTGGTAATTTGAGCTGGAAGTATGATTCAAAAAACTTTACACACAGATTTATTCTATTTAGGGATTTGTTAACATCTATAACTGACTTGCTTAGATTCTTGTAGTTCTGACTAGTGAGAGCAGATGCCTGATAATTACCTCTTAGAATATTGGGTTCGAACAAGTAAGTTCGGTGCCGTGCTTAAGACAGTATAGCAGTGTATTGTGCGGTGAGATTGAGCTGAAATTCTTCAGGGTTTGAGAACTATCAAAGGTTTGGTAAGAACTAAGGGGTTCGGGTAGAAGGGTAAGTTACGTTGAGACTGAAGCTTTGTGGTTTCTCTCTCAACGTAGAATGGAAAGATAATATTATGCAAGAAATTTTTGTTTTTATTTGTCTGTTTGGCTCGGCAGTCTGTTTGTTTGGAGGAGTGCGAATTGCCTTGCTGGGAACGGGGAAGGGAATAGTGCCACTATCTCATGAGCCTTATAGGCCCGAGGCATTATTTATTTCATTCCTGTTATTTTTGTTGCTGGCTGGTTGTTTTTATTTCGCCAGCTAAAGACGCAGTCAATGTAGGTTTCATAAATGCCTGGAAGAGTGTTTTTATTTCGGACATCTTTTCCTGGCTCCCGAACACTAAACACTGAGGTCTACTCCTATAGTCC
This sequence comes from uncultured bacterium, assembly GCA_938003565.1. Taxonomy (GTDB): domain Bacteria; phylum Bdellovibrionota_C; class UBA2361; order SZUA-149; family CALKYB01; genus CALKYB01. Next base: position 2,140 of record CALKYB010000218.1, on the reverse strand, counting down.
CTATCTTAAGCGAAAGTTTCTAAGGACAATACAATAGACTACCGCTGGCATTTTCTGCTCCTGCATTTTGCTGGACATAGCTCTCTACTTGACTGGCTGGCATCAGTGAATAGGGGTAAGGAACCGAATATGCCGGTGGATTAGAAGGGTTTATCGATCCGTGCTCATCGGCTCCGTGCAAAAGAATATTACCTTTTGTGTACACATGTCCAACAGGTGAACTCGATGAGTCTTGATGTGCCCCGTTGTTGTGACCGGCGATTAATCTTTGCGGAGCTTTTGCTCCAAGTCCAGATATCACATTGTTCTCAGCTATCATCTGAGTGCCATAGTTAATATCAATTCCACTTCCTCCCTGAACAGAATGGACAAAGCTATTGAATATATGATGTTGCCCATTAAATCCTGCTCTTGGGTTTCGTTCCCTAGCAGCCAGTTCGCTATTGAAAATGGTAACTCGGTTCAATCTAACATTTGGGTAGTTCGGGTTGGTTCCTAAGAGGACTGCTTTAGAGGTGTTGTAAGCTCTATAGTTGGAAATTGTAACCTCAGAAGCAGAATCTGATCTACCGCCTTGGGAAATGCTAATGGCATCATCCCCATCGAATCTTGTTATGGTCAGATGATCAAGCCAATAGTTGTCACCCTGCCTAGGCATCAATCCAATGGCTCTTCTGTCTTGCCCGTCTATGGTGAGACCGTGCAATATTGTATTTCCTCCTCTAAGTTGTAATAGCGCTATGTTATTTGCACTAGAAGAAGGAGAAATTGTAATATTTAGCATTCCATTTGAGCCTCTGCCATCAATAGTGAGGTTCCTCTGAAACGTGGATATACCCTTATCAAGAAAAATGGTTTCGCCATCTAGGCTTTCATCAAAGATAACCCATACAGGATTGTTTCTGTTGGGGTCACTATCCCTTTTATGGATGGCGTCACGAAGACTGCCGGGACCACTATCGTTAGTGTTGCTGACGATTGTAAAAGATTTAGCATCTCTTCCACCGTAGGTATTTCGGCCAAAACCGACTCGGCTTGGACTTGATAAAAGTGAATTTATCCGATCCACAGAACATGCAGTCGGCTTTGTAGTGACAGTTGTCGAAGTACTTGTGCTGGTAGTTGTAGAAGTGGTTACTGGCATGGTTGTAGTAGTGCTTGGCGGTAAAGTTGTCGTCGTGACACCGCTGCCAGGTGTTCTAAACTCTTTGATATCAGTTTTTTGTGCCTGGGCACCTCTTCTTTGAGCCCTTACACTAACATTGTAGTAGTAAGTGGTACCGGGTTGTAAGTTGTAAAGCGTTTCTCGTCGCTCTCCGGAAGAGAAACGACTGTTGTAGCGTCCTTTTAAAACTAACCAATTTGGGTTTGTTCCATAGTAAATTTGAGTTCGCGCTGACACCTCTGACTCCAAGATAATAGTTGCGGAAGTAGAGGAAATATCAGTGACTTTGTTAGTTTTAAGGTTGACTAGATTTCCTTGGGCCGCTGAGGTAGTTGAAAATAAAACCAGCAGGGTGAAGAGAAGAGTTTTGGTAGAATTAGCTATTTTTATCATGTCGACAATTTCAGAATTAGATTGAGCAGAGAACGATTGCCTTAGAATATAAGTCGGCTAGATCTGCTAAATACTTAAAACAGACAAAATCTGGGGTTGATTTGGCTCAGATTTTTTCTAAATAGGAGATTGGTATGGCAGTGTTGTAGCTCTAACTATTCTAATTTGTTGAGCTTGTTGGACTTCCTATCGAATCCTTAATTCTTGGTATTTTAGAACCGAGTATTTACTACCTATCTAGTGTTTTAAGGATTTTCATCCCACTTTAATATTATTCTAATTAAAATATAACCAGATTTTATAAAAAGAAGTTTTCCCTATATTTACAAATAGAACTAACTACTCTTTGATACTCTTACCAAGGTTAATAACAGGGTTATCAATATGAGTAGTTGGCGTAGGTTCTTTAGCTTAGAGCCCATACAGTCGGGGTTCGGTAGTGTTTTCACCGCCCTATTGTCATTGGTCTTTTTCGTTAGAAAAATTATAACCGTGGTTGTGCTCTTAGCTTTACCATTGGTTTATATTTTCGCTGTTTTGTTTTGGGTTTCAGGTTGGAGTATCCCTTTTGTTTTTTTTCTG
>CALKYB010000217.1 GCA_938003565.1 uncultured bacterium | reverse complement strand
TTACCCGCTTCAATTTTAGATAAATTCAGCACTTCGTTAATTAGGTCTCGTAAATGTTCACTTGATTTAGCGATCGCTGTTAGTGCTTCTTTTTGTTTCTGGTTTGTCTCGCCGTAAACACCATCTTTTAGAACACTTGCGTATCCAATAATGCCAGTTAGGGGAGTACGTAGTTCATGACTCATGTTGGCTACAAAGCGACTCTTGGCCATATTCGCCTTCTCCGATTCGGACATTTGATAGGCTAGATCGGCAGTTCTTTGTTCAACAAGCTCTTCGAGCCTTTCTGTATAAGCACTTACTCTAACTTGAGCGCGTGAATTTTCTACTGCGACCGCTGCCGCTTGGGCAAATTCTCCGAGCATCAAAGAATTCTGAGTGCTAAAATTTGTAGATTGCTTGAAACCAACAAGAATAATCCCAACAGGAGCACCTTTGACTGCTAGTGAGCAGGCATAAAGGCAGTTGATATTGTTCTGTACTAGAAAAGATAGACCAGCTTCTGTTTTACTGGCTAAATCTGGAATAGAAAACATTCCTCCAGTTCTAAGTGAGTTGCCGAGAATAGTGTTAGCCACTGGTATAGCATCGGGGAGAATACTGCGAGGGCATCCATAGCTTCCACTTACTAGAAGATTATCTTCCTCTTCAGAGAGGAGGAAAATCAATGCTACTTCGGAGCCGAACCGAAAGGCTGCTTCTCTAGAGATAGTTTTTGATATACGATTGAGGTCAGAGCCTGACAATACTAATTGGTTGAGCTCAGATAATACCTCCAGTCTCTCCCTATAGTTTATAATCTCCGCGAAAAGCCTTTGCTTTTCAAAAATAAGACCACAGGCCCATGCAATCTCTAGTATAGATTTACTTAGTTGCCCACTGGGAGCACCTATAAATTTCACACCAAGTTTTCCGACTATCTTGTCATTTTGAAAAACGTCAAAATATTCAATTCTCTGACCATCATTTAAATTATCATTGCGACTTGTTGCGTGAGGTAATGGAATATTACTTTGACCGGATATTGCCATTACTTCGAGCTGGCCAAGTGAATTTTTTTTGATTGAGGGAAGGAATAGAGAAGAGGATTCAACTTCGGGAACTTGAGTAATGTAGTTGAGTAAAACGGCGAAGGCTTTTCTTGGATCTTTTTCAAGCTGTAGAACTTTGTTTACAAAGGTTCTACAAGCTGAAAATTGTTCACCAGACATCGCTGCTGTATCAGCTGGTGGCCGTGAACTATAGTTTTCCTCACCTGTGCTCATATATCTGAATGTCGACAGTATCTATATTTTGTCTCTCTGGTCTCTAGCCCCTACGAGAAACTCCTATATATATGTCGACACTATTTCGCTTGTTCTTTAGGGAAGTTTATTTTCTAAGGAATTGGCTTTATTGAAGATATTCTGAGGGTTATAAATTTTGCTTAGGGGAAACCCCTAGACTAGAGGGGTCTATCTAGATTCAGGTAGGAACGAATCCGCGGCGCATAGTATTCTCAGAGCAACATTTCTGATTAAGAAATTGCTTTAGGTAGTCGGGTCCACCTGCTTTGGTTCCGATTCCTGACATTTTGGCTCCACCGAAGGGTTGTCTGCCGACCAAGGCACCGGTACATTTTTTATTAATATATAGATTTCCAACTTGAAGTTTCTTTTTCGCTAATTCAATATTCTTTGGGCTTCTCGAAAATATGGCTCCGGTTAAACCGTACTCTGAGTCATTGGCCGACCCTATAGCTTCAGAAAATGTGTCTACTGTTGTTAAAACTAAAACAGGGCCAAAAATTTCTGTATTTACTAAAGGATCGTCTTTTGACACATCCACGAAAATAATCGGTCTTAAGAAATGACCGTTTTGTAACTCCTCAGAATCTGCGGGATGTTCTAAGAGGACAGTTGCGGTTTGCTTTCCAACATCAATAATACGGTTGATTCTTTCTTTTTGTTCTTCGTCAATTACCGGCCCAGCATAGTTTTGAGGAAACCAGGAGGGTCCTAAAGGCATGCTGGCCATTGCTTCCTTGATTCTGGAAGCAAATTCTTGATATTTGTCTTTTCCTACTACGATCACCTTAGAGCAGGCGCTGCATTTTTGACCCTGAAAGCCAAAAGCTGAACGAAGAACGCCATCAACTGCTTCATCTAGGTCGCAATTTGAATCAACAATGATGGAATTTTTTCCACCCATCTCAGCAACGACCTTTTTAACGTGCACTTGATTTTCAGATGTGTTGGCAGCCTTTCTAATAATTGAAAGCCCTACGTCTCTTGAACCAGTGAATGCTATAGTGGCGATTCTATGGTCTTCGACTAGAGAGCTCCCTACTACTTCACCGCGTCCGGGTAGAAATGCGGAAATGTTTTTCGGTAGTCCTGACTCGATAAAGAGCTTGTAGAGTTTGAACGAAATTAACGAAGCTTGTTCTGCAGGCTTAAGAATACAACAATTCCCTGTGACAAGAGCACTGGCAAACATTCCGCAAGGGATAGCTAGTGGAAAATTCCATGGACCAATTACAAGGGTATGTCCTCTTGCCTCCCAGTGCAGGGTATTTAGTTCTCCTGGAAAACTTATCAAGGGATCTTCATTAGCAAGCGAGATAGCCTGAATCCCGTAGTAGTTTAGAAAATCTATTGCTTCTGTTACTTCACCATCAGATTCTTCAACGGTTTTGCCAGTTTCAATGCAAAGTGTCGCGATAAACTCTTCGCGCCTGGCATCTAGATTTTTAGCTACGCGAAAAAGTAACTCTGCTCTTTCAACAAACTTAAGTGAAGACCAGGAGGCACTACCTTTTTCGAAAAGTTTGAAGATATCTTCAATACAGTCTTTTGATGCTAGAAAGCCTCTAGTTATCTCTAGGTTCAAATCGTTTGGAGAGGTTCTCGAGAAGGGTTCTCCTTTCTTAACCAATGTATGTCCAATAATAGGACAAACTGTAATAGCCTTATTTTTAAATTCTTCTCTTTGCTTGCTAAGCTCTTCTGCAATACGCAGTCGATTTTCTTCTATAGAATAGTCTCTCATTGGGGAACTTGAAAACTTTAAGGAGGGAGAGTTTTCACTAGGGTTGAAATCCCTAGGTGTGTCAGCATATACTGGAGGCGCAAGTAAGGTTTCAGGACTTTCGTTTTCATGAAATTTTTGACGAAGGAATCCTTCGTTTGAGGTGTTCTCTAACAGCCTCCTAACGAGATAGCCCATGCCTGGGATTAACTCACCAATAGGCACGTAGTCTCTCACCAAAAAGCCTTTTTGCTTGAAGGCCTCTTTTATCGGTTGAGCCATGCCATACAAAAACTGCAATTCATATTTAGACTTTGGAATATCCGCCAAGTTGGCATAGGCAACTGCGGCAGAAAGACTCCTGATATTATGGGATCCAAAAGCAGGATAAACCAAGTCGCAATTGTCTAGGAGAAGTTTACTTAGGCTCTCGAAGATGAAATCACTTGAAGACTTGTTCTCAAATAAAGGATTCTTCCATCCGTGTTGTTCGGCAACTAAGGTTTCGCTATCCCAGTAAGCCCCTTTTACTAGGCGAATTGAAATAGGGGTCTCTCGTTTTTTTACAAATTCAATTAAACTTCGCATATCAGCTTCGGTACGTTTGGCATACGCTTGAAGTACTATACCTAAACCATCCCAGTGTTTAAATTCATCTTGGGAGAGAACAGTTTGAAGTGTTTCTAATGTTGGCGAAATGAACCCTGCCTCTTCCATGTCGATAAATAGGAAGGCATCATTTTGTTTTGCTACTGAGGCAATTTCTGAAAATCTTTCACTTAGAATTTTTACTGTCCGATCATGATTTAAGGGACGAATCTGGGAGTATAAAGTTGAGAGTTTAACCGATACGTGGACTCTACTCCTCGCAGCAAAATTGGGATGGTTGTTCTTCCAAGAGGTGGGGTCTGCGTTGAGAGTAGTAGTGAGGTTGGAAATTAGTTTTTTGTATTTCCCCACATACTCCAAGCTTTCTTCTTTGCTAACAACTGCATCTCCAAGAAAGCAACAGATCGAGGCATATCCATCCTCGTGAAGTTTTAATAGTTTTTTACTAGCGCTCTCAACGTTCTCTCCAGCTATGAATTGGTTTGCAACTGCCTCAACTTGGTTTCTAATTAAGGGAGCCGCAACACTAGCGCCAATTTTATTTGAGCTAGCGAAGAGTCCAGCTCTTATGGTTTTTGGAAGAGCCTCTGAAATAGAAGAAAAATACTCCCTAGCTTGTGTTACGACCTCAGTGGAGTTTTTCAGGGTTGGCAAGACGTCGATAAATCTAAATAGCTGAACCTTGAGCTTTGGGTTCTTCATAGACCAGTCTAGTAGCCATGAATGGTAAAACTCCTTTGTGAGGATTGAAGCCGGGTTCTGGTCCGAGAAATTGAATATTTCGGTCCCAAATCGAGTAATTTCGGCTTCAAGCTGGTCTTTATTCAAATCGTCCATAATTCTAGCCCTTCGGGATTGGTTACGAGCTATAGGGATGCGCATGCTGAGCACTTTCTTCAATATTTCACTTGACGCATTTCGGCAAGGGCGCTTTGATAGTCCTGGTAGCTCTGAAAGTATTCATAGATTTAATATAATATGGTTCGTTATTTCACCAGAAAAGATAAAGCTAGAGTGGTTGCTGATGCGGTTGGCATTAGTCATTTCGTTGTAGCGAATGTGATAATGATTGGAGCTCAAGCTAACCGAGATCTTGGTTTAGCCGTTAGGAAATTCATGAAACAGAATTCTGACTATCCCGGTATAGACTTTGTCTATAAGTTTATGGACGCTCCTATTTATCAACAGTTTCGCGGCACTGCAGAGGCCTTTAGGGAAGGGCGTCCTCGAAATTTTTGGTTGACGGCGGAGTGTATTGTGCTTCTCTCGTCGATGTTTTACGGGCTGCTGGCTTATGTAGTTATACGCCTATGCTTTCGGATATTCGGTAAGTAGCCCCCCCCTTTTGTATTAGTCTTCTCGCTGCCACGTTTTCGTCTGACTAGCAGGTGAGGCAACTTTGTAGTGCCACTTCCTCTATCTAAGAGCTTCTAGTCCGTCTCGAATTCTAGCAGCAGGTCTCCGGCTTCTACGGGTGCTCCTTCTTCAGTGTGGATTCGTTTCACCTTGGCTTTTGTCGGAGCTGGTATCGTATGCTCCATTTTCATTGATTCAATAATTAGTATCGTCTCTCCTTCCTCGACAATATCGCCTTCAGATACTGCGACCTTGAAAGTTATTCCGGGTATTGGAGATAGAATTCGATCAGAGAACAGGGCCTTGTCTTCGAGGTTCCCGGTGAGGAGGGCGTT
>CALKYB010000216.1 GCA_938003565.1 uncultured bacterium | reverse complement strand
ATTTTGCTTACTTAGCGCCAGATCAGGCCCTTCACCCTCGGCAAAACTTACCGTTAGGATGGAAAAATCTTTACCAATAACCAGGTCTTGTTCTCGAAGGGAATCTAGAAGCCCGTTAAGAGTAAGGGTGCAAAGTCTGGGACACTTGAAATACACCGGGACTACTATTGTCGGGCGATTTGGAAGTGTGAGGGACTTGAGACTTCCGTTAATGTTTTGGCTTGAGATGAATGGGAGTTCTAAATCAACTTTTTTAGAAGTGTTTTCGAACACACCAGCTTGATCTGGAACGTTTTCAGGATTTTTTGTGGCAGAGGCGGGCGAGTGGGTAGCTGCAATGCCCACTACAAAAGTGCAGAACAATAAAGTTTTTAAAAACGCCAATTTATCAATCCAAAGGGGGCTATTCGATGTTGGATCGTCAGTTAAATTGCTGACCTAGCGTTCTTGTATACAATCCTTTGACTATATAAAAGGCCTTAAAGAAGAGATTTTTATGTTTTTAATAAGATCAGTAATATTAGTATCTTAGCCTTCTTTGTCCATTGGCATAGGATTTCTAGGAAAGGCTTGAAGAAGGAATGACACAAGTAAGGTGGAAAAAGCCAAAAATATCCATTCGAAAGTATAGCCGTAGTGTACTTCGGGCGGAACATCGATACGGATATCCTCGGCCGGGAAACGAAACTCTCCCGGGGGCAAGTTTGGCCCTGTGTCAATTCTTTGCAGTATTATGCCTGGGATAACTTCATAGGGAAGTTGCTTGGCGATGACTTCGACGTCAGGGTAAAGAAGTTTTCTGAGAAATGGTGAATCGCCTCCCGTCGGTTTGTTTTTAGGAGTTAGTATTTTAGGCTCTACCGACTTTTGTACCATAGCGCTAAGAATAAAGTTCCCTGACTTGTCGTATTTGGACCATGTATCTGGAGTGCGATCAGCAAATGGAATAAAGCCTCGGCTAACAATTACAGCTTTTTTGGAGTTCTTCATTTTGAGAGGAGCCAGTAACCAATATCCTGGGCCAGTGGCATGGGTTCGATTTATAACTATCATTTGTCGATCTAAGTCATAACTTCCTTCGACCGCAATCTTTCTGTGGAGGAGTTTGCTTGGGGATATCTCAGAAAAATTACTTTCCGAGAACGGCTCTGCATCTTTTCCAGTATTGGATTCTATTTTATCAATTAGCTCCAATTTGAAATTGTACCTCTCCCATTGCCAGGCTGAAGCTCTAAGCATTATTAAGGCTAAAGCAATGGCGACAATAGTTTTGAATGGTGAGAAACGAAATTTTTTAAATGGTCCCATCGTATACTAATTTAAGTTGGCGTTGCTGCTGAGTTGGGGAAGACTATTAGCAATTTTGCTCGCAAAAATCTTATTGAAAGCCCCATTTGGATGCCCTTCAAAAGGGATCATGTAGGAAGATAGGGTTTTTCCAGGCTCGGGGCTGAAATTAATATCTATGAAACTGATATTTTTCCTCTCCAAAGCTCTGCGTAGAGACTTATTAAAGCTAGATTGAGGATTACTATAAAGGGGGTGAAAGATTAGCGAGAGCTTGGCGCCAGTTTTAGTTTCGAGAAGCTTGGCACTTTCTTCTAGAATGGCCGTCAACAAAGCTTCGTCCTCTTTACTTGCTTGGTTTGGGTATTCTGGGTTCAATAGTTTTATTGTGTTTGAAGCTTTTTTAATATTTTTCATCAAACTGTATAACTTCATTTTTAAGGGCATACAGGTTTCAAGACTTCCTTGATTTTCGAGCTTTTTGCCTACAAGCTTGAAGCATGGGGTGCCTTTGGACCAAGTGTTATCTACACTACCCCTGATTCGACCGAGATGTGTATCTAGAATGACGAATATTGCTGAACCTTTGCTCTGGAAAACTTCACTGCTAAAGTCTTTTTTCCTTAACAACTCTAACATTTGGTGAGGCCCGTACCCAAATACAGCGTAGTTGTATAAAGCTTTTTTTGGAAGAAGAGTTTGAAGATTATCCTGCAAGCTGTCGCTGTCACTTAATCCAGTTGAGAAAACAGTTGAGTCACCAAAAAGCAGGAGAAACTCAGGTTTGTCTGCTAAAGATTGCTTTGTGGTGATCCTTCGTCCTCTGGAATCAGTTGTATACACAACATCATAAACTAGGCTGTTATTTGGGGTGTATATTGAGGCTCGAATCTGGGAATCCGAGGGTAGTCTCCAACCCAAAGAATTGTCCGGTAGGACGTTATAAACGTTGCTGAATTTCCATCTGTCCCCTAAAATTGGGCGGTGAGAATTGAGTGGTTGGGATTTTAAAATTAGAATTGAGGTAATTTCGCTAAGCAAAACGATTGTTAGCGAAACTAGAAGTAGTAGTGTGATGTTAGTACGTCGGCTACTCAATTTGTGGGCCTTTTGCTAGAAATCATAAACTGATATACCCATCCTAGTATGAATTTCGGCATAGCAGAGATCTCAATAGATGGGTATGGGCAGTGCGTTAGCACTGCTATTGGACAGATATAATGCGCCTCGAGTATGCTACAAGTCCGTAGGACTTGGCTAGAAAATATGGAAAAAAGCTGTATTTTTTAGCTCAACTAGTTTTGTTTGTGAAGCTGCGCTTCTCCTTCATATCGCTCACAACTTTTTTTATAGTCAAAACCTAGTTGGTTTTGTAGATTTTGTGAACGCTTGCTTTTTATCACCCCAAAAAGAGCCCCATGAGAGGCTTTTTACCAAGGTTAGCTATATTTGAGAAATTGTTGAAAAAAGGGGCCGAACAGTTACGTATTGGAAATCCTTTAATTTTGCGACAAGACAGGAAGTGATGAGTAAAGTTTATATATTAGGGATTTCTGCTTTTTACCATGATTCAGCGGCTGCATTAGTTGCTGATGGGAAAATTGTAGCGGCAGCCCAGGAAGAGAGATTTACCAGAAAGAAACACGACCATGCATTTCCTGCCCGGGCTATCGAGTATTGTTTGAGTGAAGCTGGGATCTCAAACTCAGAAATTACTCAGGTTGTTTTCTACGACAAGCCATGGATCAAGTTTGAGCGCCTCTTAGAGACCTATCTTTCCTTTGCCCCCTACGGCCTCCAGTCATTCTTTAAAGCGATGCCTCTCTGGCTTAAGGAAAAACTTTGGATGGGAGACTTGGTAAAGAACGAACTTGAGTTTGCTGACAATCTCATTTACCCCGAGCATCATCAGTCTCATGCGGCTTCTGCTTTTTTTCCTTCTCCGTTTGAGTCTGCCGCGCTCATTACAATGGATGGAGTGGGGGAGTGGGCAACTTCTTCCTGGGGAGTTGGCTCAGGCAATCAAATTGACTTGAAAAACGAGCTTCACTTCCCTCACAGCCTTGGACTTTTATACTCCGCGTTTACTTACTACACTGGATTTAAAGTGAACTCCGGCGAGTATAAAGTGATGGGGTTGGCGCCCTATGGTGAGCCAGTTTATAGTGAGAAAATACTGGATAATCTCATAGATCTTAAAGAAGACGGTTCATTTCGTTTAAATATGGACTATTTTAATTATTGTCAGGGTCTGACAATGACTTCTAGTAAATTTCACGATTTGTTTGAAAGTGAGCCTAGGAAACCAGAAACTGAGATTTCTCAGCGGGAGATGGACTTGGCTCGTTCAGTTCAGGATGTCACCGAGAAGGTCATGATTAAGATGGCTAAGCATGTTCGGAAGGAGACGGGAGAGAAGAATCTCTGTCTTGCTGGAGGAGTAGCTCTTAACTGTGTTGGAAATGGTAAAATCCTAAGAGAGAAGATTTTTGATAAAGTCTGGATTCAACCCGCAGCCGGCGATGCAGGGGGTGCCTTGGGAGCCGCTTTATATGCTTGGTATCAGGTTCTTGATAATCCGCGTGAGAAGCAGGATTTAGATAA
>CALKYB010000215.1 GCA_938003565.1 uncultured bacterium | reverse complement strand
ACTTGTAGCATACTGGAGGCTCAGTGGAGATATCGTAAAAAAACTACAGAAATCGAAAGTCTATAGTTTCTCTAGAGGTGGGAGCGGTAAATTCACAAAAAAATTGGTCACTCCAAGCACAAAGAGCTTGGAGATTACCCTAAAGCAAGTAGCGATTCTGAGGCCTAAGACCCCTGTTCTTTCTTTTTAACTTGCAAATCACTATCAGCTGTCACATCTAAAGATTGTCTAATCAACCCAATCTCCAAAGCAACTGAGGAGGGACCAAATCTAGGAGTAAGAGTTGGTCTGCGTTTTTTTCGTCTTCGAGCCTTTTCTGTAGGCATAAAATCACCATTTTCAAAAAGCACTAATCTTGAGAACTATAGTGCTTGCTAATAAAATTTCCTAATCTGCTTTCTCAATTGAATAAACTCAGTCTGAGTAAAGAGCAGACTTTTTGGAGTCCCGCTGCTGAATTTCTCGAACATTCAGCCTTCCATATTTTTATGCCACATCCTAGTTGAATTGTGATATTAAATGCCCTTAAGCACAAAAAGTATAATTTCCCATTTTTCTAGGCACTTACGAGACTTTACCTACTAGAATAGAGTAACAATATTGTCATAAAAATACCTAATTTTCTCCCATACTAGATCTATAGAAACGCTCAATAAGGACAACACCATGAATCCGATACCACAAAGAAATGAAATAGAGGCGAATGATTCTTGGGATCTAAGTGCGCTGTTCAACAAAGAAGAAGATTGGGAAAATGCCTGTGCAAAACTCGAGGGAGACATTAAACAACTCAAGGATTTTCAGGGCAAACTAGCTAGCTCACCCGAGAATCTCCAAAGAGCCTTAGTTACCTACCTGGAATTATCCAAACTTCTAGAAAAGATCTACGCCTATAGCTCACTAAAAAGTGATGAGGATACATCTGATGCATCAAGATTTTCGCTAAAATCCAAAGCCCTGGATTTATACACAAAATTTGCCTCTGCCACCTCTTTTATTCGTCCAGAACTTCTCGAGATTGATGAAACTATTTTGAATAAACTTCTTGAGAATGAATCGCTAGCGCCATACCGACGCCTTCTCAATGAAATGGTTAAGTACCGACCGCACACCCTTAGTCTTTCTGAAGAAAAACTATTGGCTTCTGCGGGAGACATTTTTCGAAGCAGTGAGACTATTTTCTCTCAATTAAATAACGCTGATTTCAAATTTAAAGATGTAAAAAAAGAAGGAAAGAACCTTCCTTTGACACATGGCACATTTGTAACTTTTCTCCAAGATCCAAACCGTTCGGTTAGAAAAGAAGCATTTGAAAATTTTTACGAAACAATAGACAACCATAAAAACTCACTGTCCGCGATGCTCGCTTCCTCCATTAAAAAGAATATCTTCTTGGCCAAGTCCAGAAAATTCAACGGACCCAGAGAGTCCGCTCTCTTCTCAGATGATATCCCTTTAGCCGTTTACGATTCTCTTATCGAAAATGTGAGCAAGAAACTCGACCCACTCCACCGATACTACAAACTTCGCGCTGAAAGACTGAAATTACCAGTAATAGATATATACGATACCTACTGCCCTCTGGTTGAAAAAATCGACACTGAAATCCCTTACGACGAGGCTAAAAGTATTTTATGCGAAGCCTTTCTCCCCCTAGGTGAAGAATATGTCGACACCTTATCCAAAGGCTTGGGGGAAAAACGCTGGGTTGATAGGTACGAAAATCGCGGAAAAAGATCGGGAGCCTACGCACGTCCTTGCTATGGTAATCAACAATATATTTTAATGAACTATAAAAGCAACCAACTCAATGACTTGTTTACTCTGGCCCATGAAGCAGGCCATGCGATGCACTCTTGGTATTCCCAAAAGCACCAAAGCTATCAAGACTACTCATATACAATCTTTGTAGCAGAGGTAGCCTCGACTTTTAACGAACAGCTACTTCTAGACTATCTAAAGAAAAAATATTCAGACGATAAATCAATGTTGCAGTTTCTGCTGAACCATCATCTAGACGACATAAAAGGAACTTTCTTCCGGCAAACTATGTTTGCTGAGTTTGAGCGGGATATTCACCTAAAAGCCCAGGAAGGAAAACCCCTTAATAGAGAAGTATTCTGTGAACTATATCTATCTCTGCTACAAAAATACTTCGGCCCTAGTTTAGAGTTCTCCTCATTGGCGGAACTAGAATGCTTTAGGATTCCTCATTTCTATTCAGCATTCTACGTTTACCAGTATGCAACTGGTTTAGCTGCTGCTGTTTCCTTGTCAAAAGATGTCTTACTGGGAGACCAAGAAGCCTGTCGTAGGTATTTACAGTTTCTTTCCTCTGGCTGCTCTAAATCCTCCTTGAACCTTCTAAAAGAGGCTGGAGTAGATATGCTCAACCCGAAAGCGGTAATTGATACCACTGATCTCTTTACCTCGCTGCTTTCAGAAACGGAACAAGCATTTAATTAGTATGATTATCACTACTTCATCTAAATTTACTTAAATATCCCATAGGTTTCTTAAAAACATACTAAATCCGCTCTATCTATAATTTTTTCTGATTCGAATTGAGTAATTACAACATCCTAACTCTCAAGGATAATATTTCTTAGACAAACTTGGGAATTCGAAATGGACGAAAAAGTAACTACCGACGAGAAGCCAAATGGTGCGAGCCACTCACCATTTGTTACTGAGGAGCACTTCAGTGATGAAAACTATTTAGGTCAGACCATAAGAGTAGGTGCCGGATCTCTTTCTATGAGAATGACTGGATTCACACCTAGTGGCCTAAGTACCAAAGGGTGTCATGTTGGGGAATTTGTAATTATTGCTTCAGACTCAACCAAAAAGCTGGCAACGATTGGCCAAATTAGCGAGGTCACCGTGGATAACAGCGCGCAGGGACCCAACGGTGAACTTCTCTCACTTGGATCGGTTAAACTCCTCACAACAGTTAACTTCGAAACTGGTAAAATATCTCCCGGTGTTTTGAGTGCCCCTCAAATTGGAAACTTTGTCTACCTAACTCTCGCAGAACTAGTAAAATCAATTGTCGAAGTTCGAGACATCAAGACCGATGGATCGAAGGAAGAACAACGGGTTCAACTTAACCTCGCTTGTTTACCAGACGCTGATGCTACTCCTGTCGCTTTTACACCAGAGATGCTTTTTGGACGCCACATGGCGATCCTAGGCACCACTGGTGCTGGTAAAAGTTGGTCTTTAGCGCGCCTAATGGAAGAGTGTGGGAATCACAAATCTAAAGTAATTCTTTTTGATGCGACCGGAGAATACTCTACCTTAAGACACAATACTTACCATGTATATCTAGGTGAAGATCCAAATCCTCCAAAAAATGCTCGGGAAGTAGTGATTCCTTATCAAGAATTACTCGAGTCGGACCTTTTTGCTATATTTAAGCCAAAAGGACAGAGTCAAGCTCCTAAGCTAAGAGCTGCGATTAAAAGTCTTAAACTTGCTGAACTTGACCCAACTCTTGCCTTGGAAGGTAAAATTATCAAGGTAAACAAGACTAAAAATAAATTTCAAGCAGCTTACAAAAAATTTCAGAAGGTTGTAGATAATCCAAAAGCTCAATTTGATATCTCACTTCTCGCAGAACAAATTCAAAACGAGTGCGTCTATCCTTCTAGAAGTGAAATGGAGCCCAATGTTTGGGGGAATATCAACGGAAACGATCAGGCACACGCTATTCCACTCATCAATAGAGTTCAAGATATCGTAAACTCACACACACTTGCTCCGGTATTCCAACCGGGAGATAAGCCGTCTCTTCTAAGAGCTATTGATGCATTTCTCCAAGACGACAATTACTCTGTTCTGAGAGTATCACTGCAGTATTTATCTTTCGATCATAATGCTCGAGAAATTATTACGAACGCGATGGGTCGACATCTGATGCAGATGTCAAGAGATGGTTTGTTCAGACAGAATCCTTTAGTTGTAGTACTGGACGAGGCGCATCAATTCCTGAACAAGAGTCTAACCACTGCAGGTCAGGACTTCCCATTAGATGCTTTTGGAATCATAGCTAAAGAGGGACGTAAATACGCCATAAGTATTTGCCTCGCTACTCAAAGGCCCCGCGACATACCGGAGGATGTTCTTTCGCAGATGGGAACGATGATCGTTCACCGACTAATTAACGACAAGGACCGAGGAGTAGTTGAGCGAGCATCAACTGATGTGGACCAGTCGGTAATATCATCTCTGCCAACCTTAGCATCAGGTGAAGCCGTAGTCGTTGGTGTCGACTTTCCAGTACCACTAAGTGTGAAAATGAAAAAGCCTCAAAACCCACCAATGTCTTCTGGACCAGACTACCAGACCCATTGGGCCAGAGGCATCATCTAGGGAGTAAGAGTTCAGGTTTCTGCTAACCGAGGCGAATAGCGTAGGACGAGTGAGGCGCACTTCTGTGCGTCGCAACGAGGAGTGCGTTATTAAACGAAGAGTAGCTGGAACCTAAACGGTTTCCCTATCGTTTGGAGAATTGTGGCTTTTTACGGGCCTTGTGTCGCCCCGGCTTCTTACGCTCAACAGCTCTACTATCCCTAGACAGCAAACCGGCCTTCTTCAAGACAGCACGCAACTCCGGATCTTGTTTTTCAAGAGCTCGAGCTATACCCAACCTGACAGCACCAGCCTGTCCAGACTTTCCTCCGCCTGCAACAGTCACTCGAAGATCAAACTTACCTTCATTTTCTGTAACGACGAAAGGCTGGTTAATTACCATCTGGGTGGTCGCCATTGGGAAATACTCGGTAAGCTCTTTACCGTTAACCTTTATAACACCAGTTTCTTCAGAAGCAGCTTTCAAATGAACACGGGCACTAGACTCTTTACGCCTACCAATCGCATAAATATAATTCTCTTTAGTCTTAGCCGCCATTCTCTAAAATCCTTTTCTGTAGTCTAAATAATTAATTAAAAAAGAAACTAACCACACTGCGCTTGGTGCGGATGCTCTTCACCTTTGTAAACTTTTAATTTACTCAACTGACGTCTTCCTAAAGGTGTTTTAGGAATCATTCCCTTCACGGAATTTACTATCATACCTTCTGGATCTCGCTGACGAAGTTCTCCGGCTGTTTCCTGCTTCAAGCCACCCACGTACCCTGAGTGCCGATAATAAACTTTACCTGACTCTTTATTACCAGTTAGTTTGACCTTCTCCGCGTTCACAACAACAACGAAGTCTCCATCATCATTGTGAGGAGTAAAACTAGGTTTATCCTTACCTCGTAAAATCGATGCTATCTTACTTGCAACTCGACCAAGTGGCTGATCAGCTACATCAACAACAACCCACTTTCTATTCTGCAAAGCAACTTCACTACTCTCAAAAGAGGTCGCCATGGCTCACCTTCCTAATGCAAATCAACGGTTACAAATAAAATAATACAAATCAAAAACTTAAGGACACAAAAAACGAAAATATTTCCCTAGAGTAATTTAAAACTAAATCCTCAAAGAAGCTCGTTGAGAAATCTAAACTTCCCAACCACTGTCTCTATAAAATCGTCATAGGTCACTAATAGCCGCGGAAAACTATCACAACCCCATCGGGTGTCAACTCAGAGACTTTATTTCCTAGCATTTTAGTGCTACTTATTAGGTTTCCATAAACTGAGTCGGCTTTGAAGTTTCATTAAACTTCCCATGGTGTCTTGAACACTACTACAATCCACGACTGGCTCAAGAGAAGCGAGACGTACCATCAAGTGATGTAAATCAGCTAGTAAATAACTAAAGCCCGAGGAAATTTCCTTATGTCGCTCCAATTCGCTCCTTCCAGACTTAACGCCCCCACGAATAGAGCCTAGGACAGTCGCCATAACCGCCTCAAATAGAGCAAAAACTCTAACATATTCAAACTGACTGGACTGACGGGAGTATTTACCTGAATTTTCAAGCTCCTCAGCCCCTGGCATAAGAAACTTACTTCTTAAACCCTCTAAAACTACACTCGCTTGATAAACGCCGCAAAGGGCAATCGTGGCGAACCCAGAAAAATCATCGGGCAAGTCCTCAGAAATTACATTTTCGATTTCCGCAAAAAAAGCACTGGAGTCAGTTGAGGAGGTATCAACTAAATTAATATCAGCGCAACACTGTCGGAACATCTGGCTGAATTCGAGAGAGCTTATATCCTCACCACCCCCACTATCAAAACAGGAAACTAAAACTTCCGATAACTTAGTCTCTACTGACAACGCACACCAATGGAAATTATTGTCGAAACACCCGGTCGAGTATCCGTCCCAACAACTACATTTTTACCATTTTCAACATCTACTTTTGTGGCAAGTAATGACTCACTGCTAGGGCTGGTCCAATCGACTTTAAGTGTCACCAACTTATTTACAATGTCCACTGGCACAACTGAGAGTTTATGCCTCTCTCCAGCGGCATCGCTCACAGCAAAACTCGCTTGGCTCCCTAAGGCAGTGTATTTTTTATCGTCGCCCAAGACTTTAAAACTACGATAGGGAATAGGTTGAAGCTGCCCTTTAATGTCTTTTAGATAATTTCCGACCTTAGGAGCTACACCTTTCAAAGCATTGTCGTTGCCACTCCCTTTAATTACCCTTAACGTAACCGAACAACTTCCGGGGGATTCATTAACCTGAGCAAGAGCAGAATTAAACTCTGTAAGACAAAGAAAAGCAAAAAACCCAGCAACTAATAAAAATACGGATCCAATAGGACGCAAGACAAAGTTATTGTTCATTAATAATTTCCCCTAACCACACAATCCAACTTTTCTTAGCAATTAACGACTCACCCAAATAACTAAACCCCTCGAATTAGACTGAAGAATATCCGCGCGAAAATCAGATTCTACCTTTAAGCTTCTTAGAGTTTTATCCCTGATAATTCTCTGGGCAATTGAATTAGCCAACAATTTCCTTTCTCCCGAAGCTCGATCGTCGACAAGCAGTTTAGCACTACTATTTGCATTAAACCCACTATTAAGTGGCAGAGAGGCAACAGTTGTTGAGCGCACAATCCTCCGGCTATCAACCCCTGGCTCGCCGACGATGGCGCGATCCCCTAGAGCCTCATTTCCCAGATTCGAAATCGAAGCAATTTGATCGTTCTCACTCAACTTGGGCAATTCGCGACCTTGAAAAGCTTCATTCTCAGAAATCGAGCCAAAGGTTTCTTCATTAGGTTGTTTATTTTTAAAAGGACCAACCGGCTCGGCCTCTCCTACACTGAGAGATTTTGAAACTGTCTCGGTGCCTAAAGAAGACTCCGCGGAAATAAAAGAGGAACTTAAAGGGCGTGCGCTACGACCTTCAAGCGTATCAAAAGCTACAAGCTCACTATTTGAACTCTCATCTAAACCGATAAGTAAGGATGAGGCGTACACCAATCCAAGAACCGAAGCTACAGCTCCTAAGCCTCTGAGAGAAAACAATTGTTGAAAAACATTTGCAAAACCCGCCAAAGAGTTTTCGCTAGAAGTAGCTACTTCCAAGTCACCGTTCTGTAGTTCACTTTGAACGGCCCTCCAAGCATAGCCAGGCTTGTAGGAAGGCTCCACTTCTGAGGCCAGACTGGAATACCAATCTTTAACCCCAGCGCGAATAGCCCCCATGTCAGCCAAGTAATCTTCAACCTGGGGATCTCCAGCAGCCACAAGCTGCTCCACCTTTGACCTTTCTGAAGCATTTGCCTCACCATCGAAGAACTTCATTAAAAGTTCCTCAGTCTCAGTCAAAATTTCCGAACTCTTACTATCTGCCATGGGCCTACTTATATAATTAATCCAAACTCAGAATTTCAATATCGACACAGGTTTTAGCATAAATTTAATAGCTAAATTATCGCAAGCATTTCAAATACCTACAAGATCGACAATGCGCTATGGTCGCAAAATCTTACCTTTCTCCCCTACAAACGACTTCTCACTTCTATCTGACGAAATATTTCGCAAAAAGTTCTGTAATTTTTTTCTCGCATGATGAAGTCGACTCATTACCGTACCCCTCGAACACCCCACCGCTTCGCTAATTTCAGCGTAAGACAAACCCTCAATTTCCCGCAACACAACCACTTCACGATGCTCAGGACTTAAGTCTTCGATAGCAAGCTTCAAATTACCAGCCAATTCTGCATTTTCAAGTTGTTGCATAGGACCAGCAACATGCCCCATGGGCATACGATGAGAGTCAGGGCTCTGCTGAAGAGTCAGATCTAAGACTTCAGACTCTCCAACAGCTCGCTCTCGCTGGCGATAACGCTTCCGACTATAATCAATCGTCATGTTAGACACTATTCGATAAATCCAAGTATAAAAGCTCGAATCACCTTTAAACTTAGCGATATTCTTCCAAGCCTTCAAGAAAGAATCTTGGACTATATCTTTGGCATCTTCTGTGTTCCTACTCTTGGAATAGGCCAAATTCACCAGGCGCCGTTCATACATGAGCACCAACTCACGAAAAGCTTCCGCATCTCCAGACTTAGCCTTTAATACAAGCTCTCTGTCCAGGATTTTCTCTTCAAAATCTATGTCCTTCTTGGCACTCATCGCACAACAATAACCGTTTAAGGTATTAAATATCAAGACTCTGTTTTATGAGTCTCTAAGCCCAGGAGACTCCTCTCCTGTAGTCTACCCGAAGGGGAACTGAAAGCTGAGCCGCATTCTCCATCTCAAAAACCATCATTTTCTCAACTTCGGATAAGTTATCTTCAGAACATTCAAGAACCAATTCGTCATGAACTTGTAATACAAGCTTAGCATCACAATTAGACTCAGATAACCACTTATCAATATTAATCATGGCGATTTTAATAATCTCAGCAGCAGTACCTTGAATCGGAGCATTTAGTATTGAACGTTTAGCGTAGCCACGATCTCTCCCTGCCAGGTTAATTTGCTCGAGAAACCTCTTCCGCCCATAAAGAGTTTCTGCATAACCGTTCTTCTCAACAAACTCGCCCATACGCTCAAAATAAGACTTTACTCCTGGGTAGCGACCAAAATAATCGTTGATATAATCTTGCGCTTGACGATTTGATACATTCAATTGTCGGGCGAGCCTAAAAGCGCTAATCCCATATACTATACCGAAGTTTATAGTCTTTGCGACTCGTCGAAACGACTGCAACTCCTCATCGGACATCAAATCTCCGCCAAAAATTTCTTTCGCTGTTGAGAGATGAATATCCTCACCGCTCTGAAAAGCATGACAGAGCGCAACATCCTCTGAGAGATGGGCTAGAATCCGAAGTTCAATCTGAGAGTAATCTGCTGTTAACAGTCTATACCCCTTTTTCGCTACGAAAGCTTGCCGAAGCCTTTTGCCCTGACTCGTACGTATAGGAATGTTCTGCAAATTGGGCTCACTGGAACTCAATCTCCCAGTTGCAGTGATGGCTTGATTGAAGGAAGAATGAATTCTCTGAGTCTTGGAATCAGCTAACTTCAGAAGAGCCTCTACATATGTAGAGTTAAGTTTAAACAGTTCACGATACTCTAAGATTTTAGCCACAAAGGGGTATAGCGGTGCTAGTTTCGCCAAAACACTTGCATCCGTAGAAAAACCAGATTTAGTTTTCTTAACACCTTTCGTGGATATACCCATATCTTCGAAAAGAACCCTAGAGAGTTGCTTAGGAGAATTTAAGTTAAACTCAACCCCAGCTTCAGAAATTATCGTTTTTTCTAAATCAATGAGCTCTTCGGAGAATTCTTGCTGCAGCCCCTTGAGAAATTCTACATCCACCCTAACCCCAGCTCTCTCCATCTTCGAGAGCACGGGTATCAAAGGCATCTCAATAGAATCCAATACTTTGGTTAAGGAGCTCTCATTAAACTCACTATCTTCGACATGGCCAGATTCATCCAAAAGCTTCTTCAAACACTGATAAAGTCCCCAAGAGGCGTCGGCATCATGGGAGGCGTAAAAGGTCACATCCGCCAAAGGCAATTCACCTAAATGCTCAGCATCACCCAGAACTTCTTTATATTCTCGCATCTCCTCAGAAAGATATCGCTCAGAAAGCTTTTTAAGACCGTGCTGCCTTCCATCCGGTTCAAGAAGATGGGAGGCCAACATAGAATCAAAGGCCAACCCTCGTATCGTATAACCATTCTCCTCCAAA
>CALKYB010000214.1 GCA_938003565.1 uncultured bacterium | reverse complement strand
TGCACCTAGAGCAGCACTGGTCAAACCTTTGCCCAAAGAAGAAACCACCCCTCCAGTTACAAAAATATATTTGGTTGGATGGTTGGCCATAATAATTCAAAAATTAGTTGGTAAAATAAGAAGCTCGAGCCGACCGACTAGGATGACACCTGGTTGATGGGCAACAAACGAAGCTCGGATTTTCACATACCCCAAGACTTTAGACCAGCGTTAATCAAATCCGGCTCTTTCAAACCTCTCTGGGTCGAGACTATATAGAAAAAAGCTAAGAGACTCAAACTCTCAACCAGGTTATCAACAAAACTACCGGATAGAAGGAATCAAGCTCAGCGGTAGCGCCGGTTAGGACGTCGCTTCTTGATATACTTATCTTTTTGAGAATACCAAAAATCATAGTTCTCTTCTGAAAAGGCTGTCTGACTGGTCAAATCCAAAAGATTTAGGGTATCTGAAAAAGCATCAAGGTAAACAAGACGACTATCCTGCCCCCCTGCAAATACTTCGAACATCTTAAGTCGAAGAATCAACATTCTTTCTATATATTCGCAATCTTTCTTTGAGACCCCTATTGGGCGAAATAGTTTACCAAGCAATGAGCGAAAAGCATCTTTAACCTCAGCTGAAACTTTCATTTTTCCTTCTTCCAGCAAATACTGCTCAGAAGAACTACCCTCAGAAAAGGGTTCATCACTCCAAAGAGTTTCAAAAACCAATCTATCCTTCTCCGACTCCAATTCCGAGATTAAAACCTCAGAGGGAATATTACCTAGAAACACAGACGCAAGGAGAACAGATGGCGGCACTTCAACATTTGAATTCCTGGTTTTGAGCTTAATGACATGCTTATCAATCATACTCATGACGGAGAGCAATCTCTGCCAAACTTGGGGATCACCATCAATGAAATGAGATAAAGAGGGAGTAAGATACTTAAGTAAGCCAGAATCTCTATAAAGTGGAATAACCGCCCTAGAAGCACCACTTCTTAAATCTTTAAGAAGCTCCTCATAAAGTCTAGCTAAGGGACAGTGTTTTAGAAGAGCTGGGAATTCACAAACCGCATCGTAAGTGTCCGCTTCAACGGAAAAGCCAATGCGCGCAGCATGTCTCAACACTCGAATCATTCGAACTGGGTCTTCCTGAACCCTAACCTTTGGCACACCTATAAATCGAATCGCACCGCGCTTTAAGTCTTCTATACCCCCAACATAATCAATGATTGAAAATGTTTCCACATCGTAGAAAAGGGCGTTAACTGTTAGATCTCTCCTACGAGCATCTGTTTGAGCATCGCCCCAAGTATTGTCGGACTTGAGCATTTCATCAGCCACAGAGTCCTCTTCTTGGTCAGAGCGAAAAGTGGCCAATTCAATAATTTTACCACCTCGGAAGTAAATATGATTAAGTTTAAAACGCCTTCCAATTATTCGACTATTTCGAAACAATGAGCGAACTTCTTCAGGAGAAGCGCTGGTAGCGATATCAAAATCCTTTGGGGTTTTCCCAAGGTAGAGATCCCTCACTCCTCCCCCAACGATAAAGGCTTGATGCCCATTATTATTTAGACGGTAAAGTACTTTAAGAGCATCTTCGTCAATATTTTTTCTAGAAATGGGATGCTCATCTCTCGGTACAATAATAGGCGTGCCTGGCAAGATCTCAGCTAAAGATTTTTCCCTTCTACTAGCCCGAGGCTTAGATCCAGATCTCGAGGAATTCTTTGCACCCCCCTGCTTAGAGCGACTGCTTCTGGACTCCTGCACACCGGTGGAATCTGATTTACCCCTGCGAGATCGACCAGTCGAGGGCCGTCTCTTTTGAGCCCGTTGCTGCTTCTCACTCTTGGCAGATTCCTCTGACTGCTCTGACTCGGAGCAAGAGTCATTCTCCTTTGATACATTAGAACCTGAAGCCCCTGCTTTTCCTGGCTTAATCGGAGCCATATTTTATCAATCCAAGATAACTGAATAAAAACTTACATAAAAATCATCGCCGCTTCTCTTAAACGACTTTGAGAGCTTACTATAATAAGGATTTCAAGCCCACAAGATTGAGTGGAATAATATGTCTAAAACTACTTCCCCAAGCTGCCTTCACCTACTAAAAGACCTACCAGGCATTTATTTTCCCTCAAAAAACATGATAGAATCCCTTCTTCTCCAGCAAACCTGCTCTTTTAGAAAATAATATTAGCAATGTAACAACAATATCTTCTCTCAACTTTTTCTTTTGAGCGAAGATGTGAACGATTTACGGTTAATTCTACAATAGGAGAACTCAGTGAGAAAATTCTTTCTGATGTTGGCCTGTTCAATCTGGCCAACACAAGCGTGGGCTTGGAATAAGCTCAAAAAAATGGATCTAAACGAAGAAGATCTTAACGCGGTAGGAAATTTTGTGCCAGCACTCAGAAATGAGGTATCAGTTGAGCTCTACAAACTTCGTTTTAATGCCAAAGCCGATACCCATGAGTATCTAAATTGGATCCGAAACAATCTCCAACTCACTCTTGCGGAGTGTAGAGCGGTTTTTAAACAACTAAGTGAAGACAAATATCTCACCGAAGAGCAACTAGTGTCTGCTCTTGAAAAGCTAGAAAATAACAATCTATAACTTTCTAAAACAAATATTTCACCCATAGGTTTCATTAGGAGCTAACTTAAAGGCCCAATTCCTTGTTCACATCTTTCTACTCCAACCCTAGCATATATTGAGAAGCCTCACAGAATGAATCTATAGCGTTTCTCAAAACTATTTTCGCGCTAGGATAGGTAAGAAATTAAAGTCATTTAGCGAATGGGAAATTGCAACTGTATAGACTACCCATTCCGTCATTGCCAAACCTACGGTTTGGTTAACTTTTTTCGGGAGAAACGCTATCTGTCTCTAGGGCGTTCGCTACGCTCACTTCCCCACACTTCTCAAAACTTCTTCCTCTATAAACTAATATGACATGTCGCCGTAACTTTTTTAGAATGCGAGGGGCTGTTCTATTCAACCCCTCTAAAAACGGCCGCTATTGACTCTCTTCGGCAAGCTCTCTCAGCGCGGCACAGTTTATGTACATCTCTCTGCCTTCAGCGGTAGAACCCTGTAGTTCCTCTGCGTCCGGCTGGTTTTGACAGTGACTAAAAAACAAGTTCAATAGCCCAGACGGATCCAGCAGCTCTCCTGAGCTATCTGTAAATCCGATGCTCGGATGTTCAACACTTGACTCAAGTACTACTATATCCGGAAGAGTTATGTCTTTCGGAACCTGGACTGTTTTCTTAGAACCCTCCTGAGTATTTTCAGGCAAAGAATCCGAATTACAGCCCGCCAGAACTACAGCTACTACTGAAGAAGCGATCATAAAACCTAATTTCATCCTAAAAACCATTTTCTTTTGGCGACATGCCTCAGATCATTCCGGTAGACGAGAAATCTAAGCCAAATCGACTCAAAGGACGACTCTACTATGTGTTTAGGGTAATTACACACTTTTGAAGTAGTCGAAACGACCTGTTTGTCTTTTTTGAATTGATTTTTCAGTTCTAAGACTTCGCTTACTGAAGTCAGCCCGCAATATTAGCTTTGCTTTTAGCCAGGACCTCCCCCAAATATGGGCTCTTGATGAGTAGTTTTCCAGTCAAGGAAGGCAAACCTGGTTAAGTATCAGAAGACTTTAGATGACCCCGCTCCAACCAAGACAAAACCTTCTCTCCTCTAGCTTTTTCCGCTGAGTTTAGTCTATCCCCAAGGGCTTTTAGCAAACAACTATA
>CALKYB010000213.1 GCA_938003565.1 uncultured bacterium | reverse complement strand
TTCTGATAAAAAAATAGCCTTAATTGAATATTTTAATTTTTGAAAATGTTGATTTAATGCAGAGCCTTTACCAGTAATGGTAAGTTTTTGGCTTCCCAACCCTTTCTGTTTGCCTGGTTTATCTTGAAAGGTGAACCAGCTCGTCTTTGTGTTTTCGAGCCTTGTAGCGGATTCTCTACCATTACTTCCAGACTCTTCTTGTCAACTCTGTAATGGTTGTCTATTTTGAGAGATTCTACTCGACACTATTATTAAGTTTTTTGTTGCTTGAAATTTATAGGAATCGGTCAGCTCTTCGTGGCTGTTTGTTTGCATGTTCTATGGAAGATATAACGTTGAATTTCGCTGGCTATGCTTTGGTTGTACCGGCCTATGTGAAGCAGATGCTTTTAGCAGGAACTCTCGGAGCTCTTATTGGAGTAGAAAGAGAGCTTAGGCAGAAAGTGGCTTCGATTAGAACCTTTACAGTTATTAGCCTAGGTAGTTGTATTTTTGGTTCCCTTTCTCTGGCTGCGGCGGGAGGGAGTGTTGATGGTATGCCGTATGATGTGACTCGGGTTGCTGCTGGTATTGTAACAGGAATCGGATTTTTAGGTGGTGGTGTGATTTTTAAAACCAAAGATAAGATAGAAGGAATTACCACTGGAGCTATGATTTGGCTTGTAGCGGCTCTCGGGATGAGTTGCGGGTTTAATCAATTGTCATTTGCTATATGGTCTTTTGCGATTGTTTTACTTTTCATGCTCGTAGCTAAACCCCTTTACCTCCTAACCGATTGGTTGAGAAATGATGTTTAAATTTATTTTATTCTTGTTGGTTGTTGTTCCTCAATGGGTTTTTGCTCAGAGCGATAATGCCAATCCTTGGTTAGAAAGAGGTTTCTCGTTTTCTGAATTACAGTTGAAGCGGTTTAATGGCTGTGGACAGGATAGCGATTGTACACCTGCCTACAATGGATGTTGTCTGTGCTCTGAGATGGGTGCTGCCGTGGCTGTAAATCGTAGTTTGTTGGAAGAGTTTCAGAAAAGTTTCAGATGTGACGGTGTCGTTTGTCGTCAAGAGGATGGACGACCTAGTTGCTTAGATGGACTTGTGAGTTGTGTAAACGGGCGATGTCTTTATGCTCCTAAGTCAAAATGGCAAATTGAGAGAAAAGATAACCCCCTTGTTGAGACAGATTTTGCTGGAGAAGAGGTCGATAAGACAGAGTTGCCGGAGGCTCTTGTGCCGAAGACTTTAGTTGAGGAGCATCCTAAGTCTAAAAGTGCTCCTGTGTTCAAATACGAAAAGGAGCCTGTTGAGAAAATTGATGAGAAGCTCAGGAAGAAAAGTATTAGCGATGCTCTTAAACCAAGAGACCCCTTAGAGTTTCCAAAGACTTCTACTGTGGAGTAAAGCTGCTTCCCGCTTGAAAGTGGGTTGCCCATAGGACATTGCTGGACTGATAGGATAAGGGGGTCACGGAGATAAGCCCTTTCTCTAGCGCGCCTAAATCTGAGTATTCTGAGAATTCCAGTTCGCTTAGTCCTTGGAAATTATGTTCGAAAACCCCAGGGGATTTTTCCTTAAAAATAGAGTTGATTTTTGCTGGCTGAAGTTCAGTAAAAATAGCCTTTGGATCCTCTAGTTGAAGGTCCCAGGGGATGTTTATTGAAAAAAGATCAGCCTTGTCCACTAAATTGTTAGAAATAAGATAATTAACTGTAGCACTTGCCGCCGAGCAGATTCCTTGTAGTTTGAGTTTATGCTCATTGAAACATTGTGGATCTTGTTCTGCCCACAGAGCAAACAATTCGAAGGGAAGCTGCAGGGAGAGTGCTATGGCAGGAATTGATCGCAGAGAGGCAGCTTTTGCAGCTCCAACAGTGCCCGAGTAGAGGAAGTAGGGAATACTGGCATTGGTTCCCACATTAAGCCCTGAGACTAAAAGATCTGGCTTGGTCTTAGTTAAATTATCAATCGCTAAGTTCGCGCAATCTGCTGGCGTTCCAGAGCAACTGTAGCCAAAGTGCTTAGTATTGGAGAAACTTAGGAGTTCAACCTCTTTTGTCTGAATTGGCTCAAATCTGGTGATAGCTTGAGATATCCAACTTCTCTCTTGATTTGGGACAACAAATTGAATTTCGCCACAGATTTTTGAATCTGAAAGAGCATCGAGAATATACGGAAGAAGGGGAGAGCGAATACCGTCGTCATTAACGAGTGTAATTTTCATAATTTTACATGCCTACTTTTTTAGCGGCCTGTAAAGCGGTTCTTGCAGGGATTGGGGTTGAAAGTCCTACTTCAGAGACTTTAGAATATTATTTTAGGAAGGATTGTTAAACTTAAAGTTATATAAGTTTGCAAAACCTGGACATTGTGAATTTGATCGAATGAATTGAATCCTTAGAAAGTCTTATAGAAAAGTGCTCAATTGAGAAAGTTTTCCAAGAACTAAACCAGTTGCGAACATGAATCCGAAAAGTGCAATTTTATTCATTTTAATTTTTCCTTTTTGTTTTCGTTGCTAATTACATTCACTAATCAGCATGTGGAGAGGATTGCTTCAAAAATAATTGGATATAATTCTTTTTTTACTCAATTTTTAGCTCTCTACTTCGACAATTCAGAAATAGCTCAGTTAATACAGTTACTTAGGGTTTTTACTTGGGTGATTGGAAAATAGATCTGTAATGAGTTTTAGAGGGGACATAAACCCGG
>CALKYB010000212.1 GCA_938003565.1 uncultured bacterium | reverse complement strand
GTGAGGCCTGGCCAGAGGCCGCTTTGAAGTACCGACCGACAGAGCCGGGAACAGCCGTCACCGGCACAACCGTTATATTCTTGGATCCGCTCAGACTTTCTGGAGGGGTGTTATCATCTAGAATTGTTAGGCTGACATTCTGCGTTCCTAGGGGAAGCTCAGTGACTCTACTCTGGCCGGAACCAATAGAGTTACCATTATGCTGCCACTCAAAGCTACTTAGGGTATGACCAATTTCATGGGTGTGAGATCCCGTTCAATGGAGCTGAACACTACCAAATCCGTCACCATCGAAATCAATAGCATAGTCAGGTGCATCAATTACAACATGTAAGAAAGGGTGCCCTGGGTGCAAAGATTCGATAACTTCTATTCCAGAAATTTTAGAATTTTGTACAACTGCTGAGAGGTCAACATCCACATAACCATCAGTAACATAAACTTCAGCTTCCACCGTATGAGGTCTGAAAGTGCCTGAGTCCAGTGCTATGTCCATGTTCTCAGCAATTAACTCACCTTCAACTTCGGCATTGATAATTCGCTCTTCGGCATAGTCAAAGTAAATTTCTGCGAAATGCAAAATTACTTTATATGTAGCGACTTTAGGAACAGGGATAGAGTAGGAAATTAATCCATTGCTAGTTCCATACCGTTCAGACTGATAGATTTTATCATCATCTGTTTCAAGAATTTCGTCAGTAACTGCAAACTGCCCACCATTAAGGTAATGGTCGTCGGCATTCCACTGATGTCCTTCTCCATCTATGTAGTAGTTTCCGCCTGAATTAATTCTGAGAGCGAACGGCCCACCGGGAATGTCCGGAGCTACACCGTTACCTGCAAGGTCAACCTGGTGACTTAGGTTAATATCGTTAGAATCAATTCTTATCGTGGCGCTCTTGGAGCCATTTGCAGATGGAATAAATTCGATGCTTATTGTTTCAGATTCACCAGCTCCAAGGGAGTAGGGTGAGTTTTGGGTAATAATGAAATCAGCACTGTCATCTCCGGAAATGGAGATGCTACTAATATCCAAAACTCCAGAGCCTGAGTTAGTTAACTGAATTTCAGAAGTTTCAGATTGCAGATAAGGAACATTACCGAAATTCAGCGAGGAAATACTTTGAGAACTGTTTGGTGGACTTATTTTTAGAGTGGGAACGGTGCCGGACCCAGACTCGGTAATTTCAATACCAGAGAGTTTCGCGTTGTTAACAGCTGCACTGAAGTCTATATCCAACTGACCATCGGTGACAGAGACCAATTGGTTGAGGCTGTACGCAGTATTTTGACCAGATTCAGCGAAAAGGTCCAAGTTAGAGATTGTTCTATAGCCCTCTACGTCAACTGACATAACCCTTTGGCTAGTTCCAGTTGCATAAACCTCGGCGAAATGAAGAGTTAGTGAGTAAACTCCATTTCCAAGCGGTATGTTATAAGAGAATGGATTACCATATCTCTCGGTTTGGTATAGCCCCTGCTCAGAAGAGCCGTCTATGGAGTTTGATGAAGAATAATTATTACCACCCGAAAAGTAGGTGTCGGCAAGCCATACATTTCCGTCTGTCGCAGTGAATGAGTCGCCACCAGAGTTTATTCTCAACGAGTAACCAGTGCCGCCTGGTACAGTTGTAGTTGTTGAGGAAGTTGTAGTAGTAGAGACTGTGGTAGTGGTGGTTGTAGTAGTCCCACTTGAGCTAGAGCTGGAGGATGAACTTGAGTCAGGTCCACTTGAAATTTCAATTCCTGAAATTTTAGCATTATTGCTACTTGCATCTAGAGTAATATTGAGCTCTCCATCACTGACAGACAATGAGAATGACGATGTGTAAGCGGAGTTCGATCCAGCTACAGAAAATAAATCGAAGTCTGAAACGAGAGATTGACCCTCAGCGGAGACATTCATGATTCTTGAATTTGCCGAAGTTGCGAAGATCTCTGCGAAGTGAAGAGTAATGAAGTAGTCTCCATTAGGCACGGCGACATTGTAGGAAAAAGGATTACCGTATCTCTCCGTTTGGTATATGCCTTGGTCCGAGGTGCCAGAAATTGTGGAGTTGGTGCTAAAAGGATTACCTCCCGAAAAGGCGGTATCAGCAACCCAACTATTTCCAGAGGAATCTACTAGCTCAGATCCACCCGAGTTAATCCTTAAATTAAAGTTATTTCCCCCTGAAGAGCTACTTGAAGAGCTGCTTACAGGAATCGTAGTCGTAGTGGTAGTAGTTGTTGTGCCACTAGTGGAGGTTGAGCTACTTGATGAGACTCCCGTATCGGAGAGAATCTCAAAACCAGAGAGTTTTGCATTATTCACAGAAGCATTTAGCAGAATGTTAATTTCTCCATCAGTGACGGAAGTGCTGATTGTGTCAATGTGGGCATTGTTAGCACCAGAAGCTGCAAAAAGATCAAAGTCATCGAGAACTAAGGTATTTTCCAATTCTACATCCAAGATTCGACTTGAAGCTGCGGTAGCAAAAATTTCCGAGAAATGAAGAATAACCGTGTAATCGCCATTTGGAACTGCAACGCTGTAGGAGAATGGATTGCCCCAACGCTCCGTTTGGTAAATTACGTCATCTGTTGTTCCCGCAATTGGAGCAGAAGAGCTGAAAGCGTTTCCTCCGCTATAGGCGGTGTCCGCGATCCATTGGTTACCTTGTGCATCAACATGGTCAGAACCACCGGCGTTGACTCTAAGAGCAAAATTATTTGTCCCTGAAGAGCTACTACTGGAGGAGCTGCTTACGGGAGGTGATGTCGTGGTGGTGGTAGATGTTGTAAGGGTAGTAGTAGTTGTCGTTGTTCCACCTCCTGTGCCAGAACCTAAAACTTCTAGACCTGAGAGCTTGGCGTTATTTGCGGAAGCTGAAAGATCAATATTTAGCTGGCCATCGGTAACTGTAACAGAGCTGTTAACTATATAAGAGGTATTGGCTCCCGCTTCGGCAAAAAGATCGAAAGAGGAAAGAAACAAGTTTCCTTCAACAGCTATATCCATTAGCCGTTGCCCTGCTGATGTGGCGAAAATTTCCGCGAAATGTAGTCGAACTTCGTAGGTGTCGTTTGGAAGATCGATGTTATAGCTGTAAGGATTTCCCCATCTTTCAGATTGGTATAAAAGGTCATCAACCGTTCCGGCAATTGGAGTGCTGGCAGAGAAGGGATTTCCACCTGAGTAGCTAGTGTCAGCTTGCCAAGTATAACCGTTTGAATCAGTAAAGGAGTCACCGCCAGAATTTATTCTGACAACGAACCCTGTTCCAGAAGAGCTAGAGCTGCTTGAGGAGCTAACCGGAGGAAGGGTGGTAGTTGTAGTTGAGGTGGTAGTAGTGGTCGTCGTTGTAGGAGATGTGCCGCCACTGTTTTGAATCTCAATTCCTGAGAGCTTTGCGAAGTTTAGGCTAGCAGCTAAATCTACTGAAAGGCTTCCATCACTTACAATTACAGTTTCAAAAAGGGTGACAGGAGCATTTGAACCCGCCTCGGCAAACAGATCAATATCTGATTGGGCAATGACTCCCTCCAAACTAACGTCAAACAAGCGAGAATTCGCAGAAGTCGCAAAGATTTCAGCAAAATGAAAAGTAACTTCGTACTCACCGTTTGGAACCGCGATTTCATAGCTAAAAGGGTTTCCGTAGCGCTCTGTCTGATAAAGTTCATCATCTGAGGTGCCAGAAATTCCAGAGGTTGTGCTATAGGTATTGCCACCTATAAATGACTGATCCGCGACCCAAGAATACCCAAAAGAATCAGTGAAGGCGTTACCACCTGCGTTAATCCGCAAGGAAAAGTCGTTCGTGTTATCTTGACCATCATTGATCCCATCTCCATTAGTATCGGGATTGGAAGGAGAGGTGCCAGAGACAAATATTTCATAACCATCTAGAAGACCATCGTTGTCCGTATCAGAATCTCCAACTATCGTTCCAAAACTTGGTTCCGCGAAGTCGTATACCCCATCATTGTCTGTGTCTGCAGGTCTGTTACTATTAGAGAATGATTCAAGATCTCTTTTAGCTCTTAGAGCCATTGCTTGGTAGCCGTCACCGTTTGGGTGTAATCCATCTTCCCCTAAAATTGTAGTTCCAAGACCAGAGAAATCAATTGAGGTTTCCCCCGAAATTTGTAGGTTAATCTCGTCTACCCAGTCTTGAAAAGTTGGGTAGGGAAGACTGGAGTCTGCTAGGACTCTGGTTGCCGAAGTTAGGTTTGCCCATAGGACTCTAGCTCCAGCATCCTCACCGTCTTGAACAACTTGTCTTAAGTTGTCAGCAGATTCCAAGGGAGTAACCAGATCATTATTTGCGCGGCTAATGTCGTTAACCCCTTCGTGCAAAATGATATAGTCTGGGGCATTGGCCGAGGCGAAAGTCGAGACGGAGCGATTAGCAGCCTGGTCAGTTCTTTCCCCCGAGATTCCTAGGTTGACCACGCTAGAGTTTGGCAACAAGGTTTGAAGCCGTCCAGGATATCCTCCCATTGAGTCACAACGACCTCCCGATCCGAAATCACAGCCACCACCAGTAGCATCCCCGTCTGAGCCAGCAGTAATTGAATCACCAAAAGCTAGGATGTTCAATTCTCCATCGCAGTTTACATCAACCAACCCGTCGATATCCGGACAGGCTAAGGCACTGTTCGAAAATAGGAATAGACTAAGAACTAAGCCAAGGGTGTGAACGGCTTTTGTGTGGGATATAGATAGGGAGAACATAATTCAACAAATTGGGATACTAAATTACCGATAACAACAAATAAATCTTATGAGGGTCATCTAAACTCTGTGGGTCCAGTGAGCCTGCTTCAATTTTAGTCTAGATAAACAGACTAAAACCATAATTAATAGAGTTGAATATACTCCTTTTTTAGGAACTGTAAAGGAAATCCAGACTATTTTTATGGTTATCCACAATATAAACCTAAGTATCTATAATTACGCGTTAATTTGATGTAATATAGAAGTTCTATTGTCTCTCATATGGCTGAAAATTATACCGATCTTGAAAAAGATACCAAAATAGTCGCGAAAGTGAAAATTTTGTATTTAGACCGTCTCCGTATTGGAGGTCTAAAAACCGACTTTAAGCCAACCCAAAATCCTCGTTTTTCTACGGTTGACTGTGGGGCTTTTAAGATTTTTGGATTGCTCACCTCGACTCAAATCCTAGAATTTGGAGCTCCACTGAAACCACTATAAATTTCGGTTAACCATTGTTTACGCGTCAGTATAACCGAGCGTGAGCAAGGCAGACAACGGTTATACCTAGGGGTGAGTATTACTTAAGAAATGCATAAGTTTACAGTGGGCAGGGAAAACAGCGGTTTTCAAAACTTCTTCTGCGATAATAAAAAACCCCCGGATATAGTAATACCCGGGGGTGTGGAAAGACTTTGAAGTCAAACTTGGTCTGTGATGACTTAACCTTCTTTCTTTTTGACCGTTGCTGGAGCGGTCGCAGTTTTGCCTTTCGCCAACCAACGGTCGATAATCTTCTTAAAGTCTGGAAATGGTCTGGCCCCAGTCACTTTAACTCCATTAACAAAGAAGCCTGGGGTGCCATTAATTCCATTTTTATTAGCAAATGAGGAATCTGCTTCAATTTGCTTATCATACTTTCCGCTGGCGTAATCTTTCTTAAATTTTTCTACATCCAAGCCAATCTCTTTAGCTGTAGCGAAATAAAAATCATCTCCCAAGCCTTTCTGATTGCTAAACAGGGCATCGTGCATTTCCCAGAACTTTCCTTGCTCATGGGCAGCCATAGAGGCACGGGCGGCTGGTTTAGCATTCCTATGAAAACCAAGTGGAAGGTGCTTAAAAACTACTTTTACGTCTTTAGGATAGGCTTTAAGAACTTGCTCCATGGTGTCTTTGCCTCGTGAGCAGTAGGGACATTCGAAGTCAGAGTACTCAACCACGGTAACTTTGGCATCTTTTGGACCCTTGAAAGGGCTTCCTTCAACGGGAACAACAACTGGGTTTTTGAACTGGTTTTCCATATCAGCTTCAGCTTTCTTCTGCGCAGCCATTTGTTGTTGCTGGCGTTGGTTGGCGAAGTGTTTCTGAAGAGCATCACTAACCGTTTTTAGATTAGCTTCGTCTTGCAAATAGGTGCCCATAAGTTTGTTAAACTCAGCTTGGTCAAGGGCTATCGCTGTATTGCTTACCGCTAGCAATGAAATTAGACCTAAGGTGTAGCGAATCATTTTTTAATTCCTTAAAAATTCTTAACAATAAAATAAACAACGCAGCAGGCTCTCGAAACTAGGTGGCGAGAGTGATGATTTTCAGCTCTTACCTAAATCAGTATTCCCTAAAAATGTAAACCTAACTTGTTGCGCTTGAGGGTAGGACGATTTTGCAATTGTTTAAATTCAGTTATCCACAGGCAGGTTCTCGATACTGCTTTTCTCTTGACCCTTCTACTTATAGGCACTAGCTTGATTCAACAGA
Organism: uncultured bacterium; assembly: GCA_938003565.1. Taxonomy (GTDB): domain Bacteria; phylum Bdellovibrionota_C; class UBA2361; order SZUA-149; family CALKYB01; genus CALKYB01. The sequence goes on along the minus strand of CALKYB010000212.1, from coordinate 223 downwards.
GAATGTGAATAAGTCTTATTTTTTTGAGTTTTGTAGATGGCCGCAAAAACCAACCCTAAAGAGAGTGTTTCATTAAGCAAGCCAGCGATGATTTGGGATTTTCTCAAAGTCCGAAAAAAGTGGTGGCTCACTCCGATAGTGGTATTTACATTGTTAATCAGCGCCCTTTTGGTTGTCTCTCAGGGAAGCTCAGCAGCTCCGTTTATTTATACATTGTTCTAAC